>NZ_QJRK01000018.1:0-102308 GCF_003205245.1 Pseudomonas sp. MB-090624
CGAATCCCACAGGAATAATTGGCCCGAAACAAACGTAGGAGCGAGCGCAGCTCGCGATTGCGCCGCGCGGGCGGCGCTCGATCTCACAGGCGCTGCATATCTTCTGACAAACACCTGTCAGCCCTGAGGCGATCCCTGTGGGAGCTGGCTTGCCTGCGATGGGCCGCAAAGCGGCCCCTGCACTACAGGCCGGCCTACGGCGCGGCGTTCTGCGCCGCAGCAGGCAGAGCTGCACGTTTACGCTGCCCCAGCAACGCGCGCGCTGCCAACGCGGCCACCACCAGGCCGGGTGAGGCCGCCAGCAGCAAGCCCCCTACCCCCGCCCCCGCCGCCAGGATTTGCCCGGCAGCCAACGGCCCGGCCATCGAGCCCAGCCGGCCCACGGCCACAGACGCGCCAACGCCTGTGGCGCGCACGTGGGTGGGGTACAGCGTGGGTGCCAAGGCATACAGCACCAGTTGCCCGCCAATGGCGCAATAACCGGCGGTAAAGCCCGCCACCAGCATCAGCGCAAAACTGCTCGACAGCCCCAGCCCAGCCAGCGAGGCCAGCATCCCGGCGTAGGCGATGAACACCGCACGCCCGGCATGCCCGCGGTCCATCATGCGCCCGGTCAGGAACGAGCCTGCTGCGCCGCCAAGGTTGAACAGGATCTGCACCGCACCCGCCTGCGGCCGGCTGTAACCCTGGCCCATCAACAACGACGGCAACCAGTTCAGGAGCATGTACAGCACAGTCAGGGTGAAGAAACACGCCAGCCAGAGCAGCAGCGTGCGGCTGACCTGCCCCGGCCCGAACAGCGGGGTCAGCAACCCCGCATCACCCGCGCTGGCAGCAGGCAGGGCGCGAAACGCCTGGGACTCTTTCAGCCACAGCATCAGCACCAGGGCAATCATGATCGGCGCAATACCGCCCACGTAGAACACCACTCGCCAGTCTTCACCCAACCCGGCCATGCCGATCACCGAAGCGATCGCCCCACCCAGCGGCACGCCGCAGTAGGTCACACTCACCGCCGTACTGCGCAGGTGCTCCGGCGCGGCCTCGCTGGCCAGGGCGATCAGGATCGGCAGCGCTGCACCAAGCCCCAACCCTGTCACCAGCCGTGCGATCAACAGCGTGCTGTAGCTGTCGGCATGCGCAGTGCCAAGCGAAAAACCACCAAACAGCAATACCGCGACGATCAACACCGCTTTTCGGCCCAGCCTGTCGGCCAGCCAGCCGCCAATGAACGCGCCCGGCAACAGCCCAAGCAACCCGGCGCTGAATACCCAGCCGAGCATCGCCGAGGTCAGCGCGAATTCCTTGGCCATGTGCGGTGCGGCGACGCCGGTGGCCTGAAGATCCAGGCCCTCAAGCAACGCCACCAGAAAACACAGGCCGATGGTGAGCACCGGCTTGCTTGCAGCTTTGGATGAATGACTCATGTGTGGCCCCTGTTGTTGTTATGGGTCGTGAAGTCAAAGCCTGAATGTGGCACGCAAGGAAACGATCGAAGAATCATCGCCGCCGGCCTCCTTGATGCCAGCGCCAACGTCGTAGTACTTGAGGTCCAGGTCCAGCGTGAGATTGGGTGTGGCCAGCCAACGGGCGTTGGCCCGGTAGATAGTGCCGACATGGCGCCCGGTTCCCCGGGTGTTGGCCAGCATGCTCATGCCCGGCATGTACACCCCGTCCTCTTCGCGTTGCTTCCACACCGCCAGCACGGCCGGCTCGAAACGCACCGTGCGCGAAGGCGAGAACCCGAACGTGGGCCCGACCACGATCAAGTTGCTCAAGGTGGTCAGGCTGGCTTCGCCATACACGCCGTTGCGCGGGAACAGCGGGTCGAAGGTACCGACCTTGCCATCGCCAGGCTCGCCATCGCCGCTGGCAGCATCGACGCGCAGCCCCAGGCGGGGTTGCCAGGGGTGGGCGAAGGTATAGCCACTGTCACTCGACAGCGCCCAGGCGCGGATCGATGCGCCGCCCAGGTGGCCCCGCTGGCCAGCCAGGTTCCAGCTCCAGTCGAGCGCTTGATAGCGGCCGAACAGGCGAGTGCCGAAGGTGTAGCGCTGCTCCTCGCCGACCTCGCCAGCCAGGCTGCGCGCGTCGGTCTGCAGGCCAAAGCCGAACAGGTCCATGTTCCAGCTGGGGGTCAGCGGCAACGTGCCGTAGAGCCCATAGAACTTCACCGCGTTGTTGCTGCCGTCATCCCAGCTGTCCTCACCGGTTTTCAGTGGCCTGACGGCGAAGGCATCGAGCTTGTAGCCGCGCTTGAGGTTGAGGCTGGCGCGCACGCCATCGAAGCTCAGGCGCAGGTTCGGCGCGTCTCGGTAGGTGACGAAGACCTGATCGCCGTAGGCCATTTCCTGACGACCGACGCGGGTGGTGTACCGGCCTGCGGCAAAGTCATGATTGAAGTCGATGAACGCCTGACGGATTTCGTTGCGGCCTTCGTCGTTGGGCGAATAAAGGTCCTTGCCGAAGGCGCGGGTGTTTTCCACCTGCAAGAACGTGCGCAGCTTGTCATCGAACAGGTGCAGGTCCGCATGCGCCTGCAAGCGTTGCAGCAGGTAGGAGTCGTCTTTCAGGCCCCGCAAACCGAAGAAGGGTTGGTCCAAGGCATCGGCACGGTAGCGGGCCTCCGCGCCGAGCTGCAGCCAGGCGGACTCGGACAACCGGTGGTAGCGCAGCCCATCGAACGGGTCGCTGGCCTTGGCGGGGTCATCGAGGAAGCGGTAGTCCTCGACCCAGCGCGGCGCGCCGGGCCGGCCTGGCCGGCTCTCTTCCAGCGGGTTCGCGGCATACGTGTACTGGCATAGCGAAAGCAGCACAACGGGCACCCATGCCCGGTTCAACGGCTTGGTCATCAGAAGTTTCCTTTACTTGTTTTTATAAAATTGGATAACTCTGTTAACTATTATTTTTGTTAACCATATTGCCGTCAATGGTTAAATGCCGCCGACAAGGGGCCTGGGCGCATAAGCGTTCGCTGATCGAACGCTTATGCGCCAACCGCCTGCGCAAACCCGGCCCCGGCCGCTAATATCGACGCTGCGTGGTGTCTAACCTGCGGGTAAGCACCGCCCTTTACCTACCAAAACAACAAGAGCACCCCAATGAACTGCCTAAAATCCCTTGCTGCGCTCTGCCTGCTGATGCTCGGCACCAGCCAAGCCATGGCCGCCCCTATCGTTAAACAACCAAACATTCTGCTCATCGTGGCTGACGACCTCGGGTTCTCTGACCTGTCAGCACTGGGCAGCGAAATTCAGACCCCCAACCTGGACAGCCTGCTGGCCGACGGCCGCCTGATGCTGGACTTTCATGCCGCGCCCAGTTGCTCCCCGACCCGGGCGATGCTGATGTCCGGCAACGACCCGCACCTGGCCGGGTTGGGCATGATGGCCGAGGCACGCAAGCGCCTGCCGCCTGGCACTGAAGTGCGCCCCGGCTACGAGGGTGTGCTGGCAGGCAATGTCGCCACCCTTGCCGAGCTGCTGCACGATGCCGGCTACCGGACCTTCATTTCCGGCAAATGGCATTTGGGCATGCAGCCTGCGCAACAGCCGCAGAACCGCGGGTTCGACCAGGCCTACGTGCTGCTCGAAGGCGGCGCCGCGCACTTCAAGCAAGCCAACATGGACTTGCTGCCGAACTACAGCGCAACCTTCCTGCACAACGGTGAACCCATCGCGGTGCCCAGCGACTTCTACTCCAGCACCTGGTTCACCGACCGCCTGATCGGCGCCATTGACCAGCCCAACCCTGGCAACAAACCGTTCTTCGCCTTCGCCGCCTATACCGCGCCGCACTGGCCGCTGCAGGCACCGGACCAGTACCTGGCGCAATACCGCGGCCGCTATGACCAGGGCTACGAGGCCATCGCCCAACAGCGCCTGGAGCGCCAGCGCAAGGCCGGCCTGGTGCCGGCAGACTTCCCGCTGGACCCACAACTGGAAGGGGTGCCGAGCTGGGCGTCGCTCAGCGCCGAGCAGCAACGCCAATCGGCGCGCACCATGGAGGTCTACGCCGCCATGGTCAGCGCCCTGGATGCCGAGGTGGGCAGGCTGGTAGCGCACCTGCGCCAGCGGGGCGAACTGGAAAATACGCTGATCCTGTTCATGTCCGACAATGGCCCGGAGAACGCCTCACGGGTGGACCCGACGTGGATCAGCCAGCACTTCGACAACCGCCTGGACAACTACGGCCGACGCGACTCGTTCCTGATGATCGGCTCGGCCTGGGCCCAGGTCAGCGCCTTGCCCAGCCGCCGCTACAAGATGACCACCTACCAGGGCGGCATCCGCGTGCCGGCCTTTGTCTACTACCCGGCCACGATCAAAGCGGGGCGCAGCGAAGCGCTGGCCAGCGTGCGCGACATCATGCCCACCCTGCTGCAACTGGCCGGTGCGCCGATGCCCGGCATCAAGTACCGCGACCGCGATATCGTGCCGCCGCAGGGCAGTTCGGCACTGAACTACCTGCAAGGCGACGACACGCTCATCCATGCCGGTGACGAAGCTCTGGGCTGGGAAATCAACGGCAGTGCTTCGCTGCGCAAAGGCCCGATGAAGCTGCTGTGGGATGCCACCGACGGCAAACCGGCGTGGCACCTGTACGACCTGCGCAAAGACCCAGGTGAGCACCACGACATCGCCGCTGCGCACCCCGAGCAAGTGGCACAGATGCTGCGCGACTGGAAGGCCTACGCCCAGCGCAGCAATATCGTGATCGATGCCGAAGGCCGCCCCGCCAGCCCTGCCAGAGTGGCGAGCCCGGCGGTGGCCAGCAAGCAATGATCGGGCGTGCAGCCGGCTGCGCACTGCTCGCCGCCGGTTTGCTCGCCATTGGCTACAGCGCCTGGCCGCAAGCGGCGGCCCCGGCGCTGCTGTGTGATGGCTATGGCGGTGTACCCACCCCCCGTGAAGGCCCCTGGCGGGACGGCATGGTGCAACTGCCCGGCGGCAAGTTCAGTTTCGGCTCGGACCGCTACTACGACGAGGAGGGCCCCGCCCACCTGGCGCAAGTGTCGGCGTTCTGGATCGATGTACACCCGGTCACCAATGCCCAGTTCGCGCGCTTTGTCGCGGCGACCGGCTACCTCACCCATGCCGAGCGGGGGATCGACAAGGCCGACGACCCCAGCCTGCCCCAGCACCTGCGCGTGCCGGGGGCAATGGTGTTCAAGCAAGGGCCGGATGTGCTGCGCCCGGGTTGGCAGTTCGTGCCCGGGGCAAGCTGGCGCCACCCGCAAGGCCCGGGCAGCGACTTGCAAGGGCTGGATAACCACCCGGTGGTGCAAGTGGCACTGGAGGATGCGCAGGCCTACGCGCGCTGGGCTGGGCGCAAGCTGCCCAGCGAGGCCCAGCTGGAATATGCAATGCGCGGCGGCCTGCAGGATGCCGACTTCAGCTGGGGCATGACCGAACTGCCCAAGGGCAAAGCCATGGCCAATACCTGGCAGGGCCAGTTTCCGTACCACAACGCCGCCACCGACGGTTTCACCGGCACTTCGCCGGTGGGCTGTTTCCCGGCCAACGGCTTTGGCCTGTTCGATGCCGGGGGCAATGTCTGGGAGTTGACCCGCACGGGTTACCGCCCAGGCCATGCGCCGCAGCGCGACGCTGGCCTGGACCCGCCCGGGCCAAGCCTGGACGACAGCCACGACCCCGCCGACCCCGGCGTGAAAGTGGCAGTGATCAAGGGCGGTTCGCACCTGTGTTCGGCAGACCGCTGCCTGCGCTACCGGCCTTCGGCGCGGCAACCTCAGCCGGTGTTCATGGCCACTTCACACGTGGGCTTCAGAACGGTGCGGTAATGCTGGGCAACGGGGCAGCGGCCGCCACCACGGCCGCTACCTGGCGGTCGAAATCGAGCATCAGGTAGTTGCAGAAAAAGCCGATGCTTTCCTGCTTTTGCAGGCGCAGTGGCGCGTCCACCGGCAAGGCCTGCAGGCAACGCTCGGTGCGCGCCCAGGCAAACGCCTGCAACGCCGTGGCACACAGTTGCAGGAAGTCGCCGGCCGCGCGGTACGGGTACTCAGGGTCAGCGGCCGCCTTGGCCATAACCTCGGCAAGTAGCCCTTGCAGCACCGCACATACCTTCTGCAGAACCGCAGCTGCCATGCCGGTGCCGGCTTCTTTACGCAGTTCGCCCAGCAGCAGTGCCATGCCCGCCCCGCCGTCACCCAGCACCTTGCGCAGCAGCAGGTCGTTGGCCTGCACCTCGTTGGTGCCTTCGTAGATCATGGCGATGCGGCTGTCGCGCAGCGTTTGCTCGATACTGAACTCACAGGTGTAGCCATAACCGCCGAACACCTGCAGGGCCTTGCTGGCCAGGGTGAAACCTTGCTCGGTGAAGGCAGCCTTGATGACCGGTGTCAGCAGCGCCGCCAGCGTCGCCGCCTTGGCCCGTTGCCCGGGGTCAGTGGCCGCTGCGGCCACATCCAGCCAGTGCGCCGCCCAGTAGCCCAGTGCGCGCATACCTTCGCTGCGCACCCGCAGCTCAAGCAGCACCCGGCGCATGGCGGGGTGCAAGTGAATGGGGTCGGCTTGGCCCTTGGGCTGCCCGGGCGCATTCATCTGCCTACGCGCCATGGCGTATTCCCGGGCACATTGCCAGGCGGCTTCGGCGTGCGCCAGCCCTTGCAAGCCAACGTGCAGCCGGGCCGAATTCATCATCACGAACATCGCCGCCAGGCCGCCGTGCGCCTGCCCCACCAACCAGCCACTGGCCGCTTCGAAACGCAATGCACAGGTGGCGCTACCGCGGATACCCAGCTTGTGCTCCAGGCCTTCGCACTGCACCGCATTAGGCTGACCGTCTTCCAGCCATTTGGGGACCAGCAGCAGCGACAGACCGCGGCTGCCGGCCGGCGCGCCCGGCAGCCGCGCCAGCACCAGGTGCACGATTTGGCGGGTCAGGTCGTGGTCGCCGCCGGAGATGAACAGCTTGTTGCCCGTGATGGCATAACGGCCGTCGCCCAACGGCTCGGCGCGGCAGCGCAACAGGCCCAGGTCGCTGCCGGCCTGGGGCTCGGTCAGGCACATGGTGGGCAGAATCTCGCCACTGACGATACCGGGCAGGTAGCGTGCCTGCAGTTGTTCGCTGGCATGCACCTGCAGGCATTGATACGCGCCATGGGCGATACCGGTGTACATGGCCCAGGCATGGTTGCTGGCGAAGAGCATTTCCTGCAGCGCAGCGTCGAGCACCAGCGGCAACCCTTGGCCGCCGAACTGCGGGGCACAGGCCAGTGCCGGCCACCCTGCCTCGACATAAGCCCGGTAGGCGGCCGGGAAACCGTGCGGGGTCCGCACCTGCCCCGCCTCCATACGGCAACCCTGGCGATCACCTGTGGCGTTCAGCGGCACCAGCACCTGTTCAGTGAAGCGGGCGGCTTGTTCCAGCACCTGCCACGCCAGGTCCAGGTCCAGGTCGGCATGAGGCGGCATTGCCTGCCAGGCCTCGTCAGCCTGGAGCCAATGTTGCAGCACGAATTGCATGTCCAGCAGGGGGGCCTTCCAGGCCATGGAACACCTCTTGTTCAGGCAGTGAAACGGGGGTTTTCGATGAGCAGCGCCATGCCTTGGCCGCCGCCAATGCACGCAGCAGCCACCCCATAGCGCAGGTTGCCCTGCTGCAGTTGCCGAGCCAGTGTGTGCACCAGCCGCAACCCGGTGGCGGCCAGCGGGTGCCCGAGGGCAATGGCGCCACCGTGAACGTTGAGCTTTGCCACATCGAGCTGTAGCGCCTGGGCCACCGCCACCACCTGCGCGGCTTGCGCTTCGTTGATTTCGAAGCGGTCTACCTGGTCTGCGCGCAAGCCGCTGCGGCGCAGTAGCAGCTCGATGGCCGGCACCGGCCCGATACCCATGGTGTGCGGCGATACGCCCACCGCCGTGGCCATCAACAGTTTCGCCAGGGGCGGTCGCGTGCAACTGGCGTAGGGCGCCACCACTGCCGCCGCCGCCCCATCGGCCACCGCGCAACTGTTGCCTGCGGTTTGTACCCCACCAGGGTGCACGGTACGCAGCCGCGCCAGCGCGGCAGCATCGGTGGGCCGTGGGTGGCTGTCGTGGCTGACTTCGGCGAGCCCGCGTGGCAGTTCGATACCGCGTGGCTGGTAGCCTTCGGCGAAGAAGCTTTCGCTGCTGATGCTGACGATTTCCTCAGCGAACCAACCGGCCTGCTGGGCCTGTAACGCGCGCTGATGGCTGCGCAAGGCCCAGGCATCCACGGTTTCCCGCGCCAGGCCATGCTCACGGGCCAGGTTGTCTGCGGTGCCGATCATGTCCACATCGGCAGCCGGGTCGTACAACGCCTCCCAGAGGAAGTCCTTGAACCCGACCGGCGCCCCCAGGCGGAAGCCGCCCCGGTGTTCATAGGCCGCGATCGGGTTGCGTGACATGGATTCGGCACCTACGCACAACACCTGCGGCGCCCCGCTGCGCAGTTGCTCGGCAGCCTGGCGCAACAGCTCGAGCCCCGTGCCACAGATGCGCTGTACCGCCAAGGCCGGCACAGCCAGCGGCACGCCACAGTAAAGGCCGACATGCCTTGGCAGGAAATAGGCATCGAAGCTGGCCTGGGCCATGCTGCCGGCCAGCACGCTGCCCACGGCCTGCGGATCGGTACCGGCACGCGCCAGCACCGCCCGCCCGGCCTTGATGGCCAGGTCAATGGGTGAAACGGTTGCCAGCGCCCCCCCAAGGTCAACCCAAGGGGTGCGCACCATATCGACGATGGCAACGTCGTCGAACACGGTGCACAGCCCGCCGCTCATGGCCGCGCCTGTGCGTGCAACTGGCCCGGGGCTTCGCGCCGATACAGCGCCTCGACCAGGGCAGCGCGCCGCTGCAACACCGCACGTTGGTTGATCGAGCCCTTGTCGGTGATTTCGCCCGCGTCGATCGAGGGTGGCTCTTCAAGCAAGGCCAACCATTCGATGCGGCTGGCGTTGCCTTGGGCGTCCCGGTTCAGGTGCGTCAGCCAGTTGGCAAACCACTGGCGCACCGCGTCGCTGCCCAGCACCTGGGCGTCGCTGGCCTCTGCCCCAAGCCCCGCCAATTGCCGGCACTCGGGTAGCCGCGGGAACACCAGCATGCCCAGGCACTCGCGGTCGGGCGCCGCGACCACGACGTCCTGCACATAGGGCGAGCCTTCCAGCACCGCACGGTTGCGCAGTGGCCCGACACTGACGAATACACCCGACGACAGCTTGAAGTCCTCGGCGATGCGGCCGTCGAACATCAGGCCCTGCTCCGGCTGTTGCGGATCCGCGAGTTTCAGGGCATCGCCCGAGCAGTAGAAGCCCTCCTCGTCGAACACCTCGGCGGTCTGCTGCGGCGAGCGCCAGTAGCCCGGCATGATATGCGGGCCGCGAAAACGCGCTTCGAGCTTGTCGGCCTGGGGCACCAGCTTCACTTCACAACCCGGTGCCGGCAAGCCGACGTAGCCGGCCATCGACAGCGGCCCGGTGGTAAAGGTGCAGGACGGCGCCGCCTCGGTCATGCCCAGGCCCGCCATCATGCGGATACGCTCGCCGCAGTGCTGCTCGGCGATACGGTCCAGGCGGTCCCAAACGCTTTGCGAAAGCCCCGCTGCGGCAAAGAAGAACAGCTTCATGCGGGCGAAGAACACCTCGCGCAGCTGGGCGTCCTGCTCCAGCGCCTTGGCCAGCTCTTCCCAGCCCCTGGGTACGGTGAGGTAGGCCGTGGGCGAAATCTCGCGCAGGTTGCGCAAGGTTTCCGCGAAGCCTTGCGGAGTCGGCTTGCCGGCGTCCAGATAGAAACTGCCGCCGTTGTACAGGACGATGCCCAGGTTGTGGCTGCCGCCGAAGGTGTGGTTCCAGGGCAGCCAGTCGACCAGCACCGGCGGCTCTTCGGCAAACACCGGGAAGGTCTGCAGCAGCATCTGCTGGTTGGCGCAGAGCATGCGCTGGGTGGTGATCACCGCCTTGGGCAGCTTGGTGGAACCCGAGGTGAACAGGAACTTGGCAATGGTATCGGGCCCGGTGGCGGCGAACGCAGCGTCTGCCGGCGCCAGGTCACAGGGCTGCAGCAGGCTGGCGAAACTGAAATGGCGGCGGCGTGGCGGCTGGCCATGCACGCTGACCACCGGCACCGATTCATCCAGCACGGCATCGAAGGCACGCTGGAACGGCTGGCTGTCGGTGGCGAACACCAGGCCAGGGGTCAGCACCTCGCAAACGTGGCGCAGCTTGGCGAAGTCCTGCGACAGCAGTGCGTAGGCAGGCGACACCGGGCAGTAAGGAATGCCGGCATACATGGCCCCCAGGGCAAGCTGCAGGTGCTCGATGTCATTGCCGGAAAACAGTACCAGCGGCCGTTCGGCGCCAAGGCCGAACCCCAGCAAGTGGGCAGCGATGGTACGTACCTGGTCGAGCATCTGCGCATAGCTGACTTCACGCCAGCCACCGCCAGGCTCGCGCGCGGCGATGAAGGTGGTGTGCGGGCGCACGCGCGCCCAGTGCAGCAGGCGGTCGAGCAGGCGCGCCGGCAAAGGCGCCAACGGCTCCAGCGCCAGCATGCGCAGCACACCGTCGGTTTCACTGACCTGCACTTGTGGGTGCCCAATGGACACCTGCCGGTAGCGCGGCGGTTGGCCAGGGTCGCATGACCGCAGGCGGGGTTGGGTATTCACGCAGGTTGCTCCTTGTTCTTGTTGTACAGGCTGCCGCCGCCGGGCATTGCCCGGGGCGGCCCGTTGCGTGTTGCTCAGATGGGGTAATGCCGGGGGCCCTGTTGCAGGGTGACCCAGCGCAACTGGGTGAACTGGTCGATGGCCGTGCGGCTGCCGAAGCTGCCATAGCCGCTGGCCTTCACCCCGCCGAAGGGCATTTGCGCTTCATCGTGCACGGTCGGCCCGTTGATGTGGCAGATACCCGATTCCACGCGCTGGGCCAGGGCCAGCGCCCGGCTGGTGTCCCGGCTGAAAATGGCTGAAGACAGGCCAAACTCCGAATCGTTGGCCAGTTGCAGCAAGGCCTCGTCACCTTCGGCGCGCAGCACTACAGCCACCGGCCCGAACGACTCTTCGCGGTACAGGCGCATGCTGCTGTCGACATGGTCGAGCAAGGTCGGCTGCAGGATGCTGCCGTCCAGCTGGCCGCCGCAGACCAGGCGAGCGCCCTTGGCCACGGCATCGTCGATCAGCGCCTTGATGCGTTCGCCCGCCGCACTGCTGACCAGCGAACCGAGCACCGAGTCGCTGGCCCTGGGGTCGCCGGCACGAAGCCCGCTGACCTTGACTGCCAACTTGTCGACAAAGGTATCGGCGATGCGGCTATCGGCCAGCAAGCGCTCGGTGGACATGCAGATCTGGCCCTGGTTGAAGTAGGCGCCAAAGGCCGCCGCTTCGACCGCGGCGTCCAGGTCGGCGTCGTGCAGCACCAGCAATGGCGCCTTGCCGCCCAACTCCAGCAAGGCCGGTTTCAGGTGGCGTGCGGCCAACTCGCCGACGATGCGCCCCACCTGGGTGGAGCCGGTAAAATTCACCCGCCGCACAGCGGGGTTGGCAATCAGGCGTTCGACCACCGCTGGCGCATCCTCCGGGGCGTTGCTGATGACGTTGACCACGCCGTCGCCCAGCCCCGCATCCTGAAGCACCTGGCCGATCAACCGGTGCACGGCCGGGCTCTGCTCCGACGCCTTCAGCACCACGGTATTGCCGCACGCCAGGGGCATGGCGATGGCGCGCGTGGCCAGAATGACCGGGGCATTCCAGGGCGCGATACCCAGCACCACCCCGCACGGTGCGCGCAAGGCCATGGCGAAACTGCCAGGCACATCGGAAGGGATCACCTCGCCGGTGACCTGCGTGGTCATGGCGGCGGCTTCACGCAGCATGTTGGCCGCCAGCTTCACATTGAAGGCGTACCAGTTGGCCATCGCCCCGGTTTCACCGGCCGCAGCGATGAACTCGCCGGCGCGCGCCTGCAGCAGGTCTGCGCCGGCCAGCAGGCGGCCACGTCGCTCACTGGGCGCCAGTGCTGCCCACGCCGGGAATGCCGCGCTGGCGGCTGCCACGGCAGCATCGGCATCGGCCAGCGAAGCCGCGGCCACCTGCGATACCACTTCACCACTGACCGGGTTGCGTCGCTCGAAGGTTCGTCCATCGCTGGCGGGGCACGACCGCCCGCCAATCAGCAAAGGCACCTGCAACATGCTCATTCCTCTTGTTGTATTCATGGGCACTATTCGCGGGCTGCCGCCAGGGGCGGCGCGGCCCGCTGGCACTCAACGCTTGTAAGCCTGCAGGCCTGGCTTGATGCTCTTGTCGTCGAGGAACTGCTTCATGCCCTGCTCGCGCCCCCCTTCGGTGTCCAGCAGGCGGGACTGGTCGAGCTTGGCGTACAGGTAGTCTTCGTTCTGCTCCCAGGTCAGTTCGCGGCAACGCTTGAAGCCGTTCTTGGCGGCACGCAGCACCACCGGGTTTTTCTCCAGCAGGTTCAGCGCCAGGTCGCGGGTGGTTTCGCGCAGTTGCGCCAACGGCACGCTTTCGTTCACCAGGCCCATTTCGGCCGCCTTTGCCCCACCGAAGGTCTTGCCGGTCATGATGTAGTACAGCGACTGACGGTGGCCCACGGTGTCGGCCATGGCCTTGCTGACCAGGTTGCCGGGTGGGATGCCCCAGTTGATTTCCGACAGGCCGAACGTGGCTTCGTCGGCACAGATGGCCAGGTCGCAGGCCACCAGCGGGCTGAAACCGCCGCCGAAACACCAGCCGTTGACCATGGCGATGGTCGGTTTGGCGTACATGCGCAGCAGCTTCCACTGCCACTGCGATGCATCGCGGCGGATTTTTTCCTGAAGGATTTCCGGCCCGGCGTCTACCTCGCGGAAGTACTCCTTGAGGTCCATGCCGGCCGTCCACGACTCCCCGGCACCGGTCAGGACCAGTACGCCAGCCTCGGCGTCCTGCTCCAGGGTTTCCAGCACGTCGATCATTTCCCGGTTCAGGGTGGGGCTCATGGCGTTGCGTTTTTCTGGCCGATTGAGGGTGACCCAGGCAATGCCCGACTCCAGCTCGACTTTCACGGTAGCCCAACGGCCTGCGTATTTGCTCATGGTTCTGCACTCTTGTTGTTCGGGGTGATGCCTTCAAGCTAAGGGAGCAAATTAGTTATGTCAATTAACTATTATGAAAATTATCCTTTGCAGCACCTCAGCCCCCGTTCTTTTTCACCAGCCCTCCTCTAGCCGGATCCTGCCAAGGCAGGCAAACTAGGTAACTTTATTACCCATGCCCCAGGAGCCATTCACCCGATGGGAAGGTCTGCCCGCACCACCGATACCGCTGCCACCGCCGTTTCCGGGGCGGATGTCGTGCTTGAAGACTTGATCGGTTATGCCCTTCGCCGTGCCCAGTTGAAGTTGTTTCAGAACTTTATCGGCCGGCTGGCTGCCCATGATCTGCGCCCGGCGCAATTTTCGGCACTGGCGGTGATCGAGCAGAACCCAGGGCTGATGCAGGCGGACCTGGCCCGCTCGCTGGCCATCGAGCCACCCCAGGTGGTACCGCTGTTGAACAAGCTGGAAGAACGCGCCCTGGCCGTACGGGTGCGCTGCAAACCGGACAAGCGCTCGTACGGGATTTTTCTCAGCAAGGCCGGTGAAGTACTGCTCAAGGAGTTGAAGCAGATCGCCAGCGACAGCGACCGGGAAGCGACCGCGGCATTGAATGACGAGGAGCGCGAGCAATTACTGCGCTTGTTGACCAAGATCTACCAGGCGTAAAACCTGTGAACCGCGCTATCGCGGTGCTGCTGCCGGTAGCGCATGATCTGCAATGACCCGGTGTACTCATTGGGAGTACCCCGCAGTGCCGAGGGCGCCCCATGCACCTGATCCCTGGATTGACCGGGCAAGCCAATGCCCTGATAGGCGGCGCCAGCCAAGGCATCGGCCTGGCACTGTGCCAGGCCTTGCTGGCCCGCGACGATATCGACCTGGTGTGGGCGGTATCGCGCAGCGCCAGCCGTAGCAGCGCATTGCTTGCGCTGACGGCCGTACACGGCCAACGCCTGAGGCTGGTGGATTGCGATGCACGCGACGAGGCGGCCCTTGCTGCGCTGGCCTGCACGATCAGCGCTGGCTGCAAGCACCTGCACCTGGTGGTGAGCACGCTGGGCATTCTGCACCAGCAAGGCGCCAGGGCGGAAAAATCCCTGGCCCAGCTGGACCTGGCCGGGTTGCAGGCCAGCTTCGTGACCAATGCCTTCGCCCCTATTCTGCTGCTCAAGCACCTGCTACCCCTGCTGCGCCAGCAGCCGGCCACCTTTGCCGCACTGTCGGCGCGGGTGGGCTCGATCGGCGACAACCGCCTGGGCGGCTGGTACAGCTACCGCGCGAGCAAGGCGGCGCTGAACCAGCTGTTGCACACGGCAAGTATCGAGCTGCAACGCCTGAACCCGGCGGCTACGGTATTGGCGCTGCACCCCGGCACCACCGATACCGCGCTGTCGCGGCCGTTCCAAAGCAATGTGCCGCCGGGCAAGTTGTTCGAGCCGGCGTTTGCCGCCCAGTGCGTGATCGACCTGGTAGGCCGGACAGGCCCAGCCGACAGTGGCAGCTTCTGGGGGTGGGACGGCCAGCGGATCCCGTGGTGAGCCGCTTCGCGCCGCAGGCCCGGCCCGCGCGGCATGACCTTGCAGGCACGCCACAGCCTTGACCCCGGCCCTTGCGCCGCCGCATGCTCGCAGGCTTGCCCCCACGCACAAGGAACGATTGCATGCTGCTGCAGCCTCTGGCCACCCACACCGAGCTGGGCCTGGGCCCATTCGCGCAATGACGCTGTTGTACCTGAAGCTAATCGTCACCCCTTTGCTGATGTGGGCCATTTCCCTGGCGTCGCGCCGATGGGGCGGCCTGCTGGGCGGGCTGTTGTCCGGCATGCCCATTACCTCGGCACTGGTCATGACCTTCCTGTGCCTGGAACAGGGCAGCACCTTTGCTGTAGCTGCAGTGCCTGGCGCACTGGGCGGCCTGGTGGCGGTGCAGGCGACGTACTGCTGCTTCATGTGGAGCACCCGCCGGGCAGCGCTGGTACCCGCCGTGCTGCTGGCGTTGCTGGCCTACGGCCTGGTGGCTTACGCATTTACCCACTGGGGCAACCTGCACCTGTCGGTGGCCGTAGCGCTGGTTCTGATCGGGGTGCTGATATGCGCCAGTGGCCGCGAGCCCAGCCCGGACATGCTGGCCCGCCCCAAGCACCGATACTGGGAAATACCGCTGCGCATGGTGGCGGCGACCAGCCTGCTGATGCTGACCACAAGCCTGGCCGACTGGCTGGGCCCGGCAACCAGCGGCATGCTGGCACCGATACCGGTAATCGCATGGCCGCTGGTCGTGTTTGCCTACGTACAGAATGGCCGGCCCGGGATGGCCGCGATGGTGCGGGGCAATGCGATTGGCGCGGTGGGGGTGATCGCGTTCTACCTGGTATTGGCAGCACTGCTGCAAGCCTGGGGCGCCGCGGCTGCCATCGGCGCGGCAATCGCCAGTGCCGTGGTGCTGACCCTAGGGCTGGCCGCCGCATTACGGCGGCGCTGACGTTAAGCCTGCCACGCCAAGGGGTGGCGGGCTCACCCGTTGGCCTTCGTCACGCCACGTCGATTTGGGTCAGCCCCATTACCTTGGCCTGCGCCAGGACTTCGTCCGGGCTGGCATCGGCCGGCGGCATCAGCAAACTGTTCTCGCCGTCGCCGAAGTGCAGCACCATCAGGTGTAGCGCTGCCTGGTGCAGGGCAAGCTCGGGCTGTTCGAGTTCGAAGGTGTGTGTGCAAGGCTGGCCATTGAGTTGATAGCGGACCGTGTAGGCGTGCATAAGAACCTCTTGATTGAACAAGGACTCAATACCTGACCGGTCGGGCAGAAATAAATTCAGGTAAATAGCGGCCGCCTGGCCCATTGGGCCAAACGACCACCAGGTTGGCACTGCCCTGCGATTACTCGGCGCCCGGCGGAATGCCGTCCTTGTTCTTGTCTTTCAACCGGGCCTTCTCCTCTTCCGTGGAATGGGCTGGCACTTGGGTTTGCTGGTCTTTCTGCTGCTCGGCCATGGGCGTGTCCTCTTCGATGGTGGCTGAACGATTACCTGCACTCGTCACGGTTGCTGGCGCTGCATCGTTTTGCGGTGCAAGGCGATGAATGGCGCCTCGGCAGGGTCGATGCGGTCCATTTCGGCCGCGATCCGGTGCCAGTAGGGATACTGGGGCGCGATCCGCGTGACCTGTTCCATCTGTTCCAGGTCTTCTGGCAAGAGCACCAGCTCGGTCGCCTGCAAATTGTCATGCAGTTGCTCGAAGCTGCGCCCCGCCGTGATCACGCTGGTGATGCCTGGGCGGTCCTTGAGCCAGGCCAGGCATACCCGTGCCGGCGAGCAGCCATGGCGCTGGCCGATGGTGATCAAGGCTTCGATGATGTCATAGGCCCGCTCGCGATCATGCACGTAGGGTTCTGGCCAGTCATTGCCCTGGCGGGTGCCCTTGGGGGCCTGCTGCCCGCGCCGCACCTTGCCGGTCAGCAACCCCTCGCCCAAGGGCCCCCACACCAAGGTTGCAACCCCTTGGTCGATGGCCATGGGCAGCAATTCGTACTCGGCTTCGCGCGCCTCCGGGGTGTAGTAGATTTGCTGCGATACCGGCTGCTGCCAGCCATTCACGCGCGCGCTGCCGAGGGTTTTCATCATTTGCCAGGCAGTGTAGTTGGACGTGCCGAAGTAGCGGATCTTCCCGCTCTGCACCAGGTGGTCCAAGGCCGCCAGGGTTTCCTCCACCGGCGTCACGCCATCCCAGTTGTGTACCTGGTACAGGTCGATATGGTCGGTACCCAGGCGCTTGAGGCTGGCCTCGCAGGCGCGAATCAAGTGGTAACGCGACGCCCCGCTGTCGTTGGGGTTGTCGCCCATCGGGCTGCGCGCCTTGGTCGCGAGGATGATCGACTGGCGCCGCTGTGCCAGCGCCTGGCCAACGATTTCTTCGGCAAGGCCGTGCGAGTACAAGTCGGCCGTGTCCACCAGATTGACGCCAGCATCGAAGGCCATGTCGAACATGCGCCGTGCCTGGTCGACATCCACGCTACCGGTTTTTTCGAATGCGCCACGGCCGCCGAACGGGACTGTGCCAACCACCAGTTCCGAAACCAGCAGGCCAGTGTTGCCGAGTGCGCGGTATTTCATGGGCTACCTCCATTGCATAAGACATGCAATACCGACGGCCCATGGTGCTGAAACGTTCAATCAGGTTGGCCGAACCCGGCTGGGGCAAGCGACCACGCGCCAGGCCAGCCTGGTATTCAGAACACCGACCAGCCAATGCGTGCGCTCAGCAACTCCAGCGCGGCCATGCCGGCCAGCGAGTTGCCCGCCGCGTTCAGCTCCGGCGACCACACGCACACGCTGAACTGCCCCGGTACGATGGCGACGATACCGCCGCCCACGCCACTCTTGCCCGGCAACCCCACCCTGTAGGCGAAGTTGCCTGCCTCGTCATACAGGCCACTGGTGGCCATGATCGAGTTCACCTGCTGGGTCTGGCGACGGCTGAGAATTTGCTGACCGCTGTGCTTGCAAAAGCCGTCGTTGGCCAGAAAGCAGAATGCCCGCGCCAGGTCCAGGCAGTTCATGCGCAGTGCGCAGTAGCTGAAGTAACTGCGCAGCACCGTTTCCACCTCGTTGTGGAAGTTGCCAAACGACTGCATCAGGTAAGCCATGGCCGCATTGCGCGCGCGGAACTGATACTCCGAATCGGCGACGCGGGTGTCGATCTGGATGTGCGGGTTACCGGACAGGCGCCGGACGAAATCGCGCATCGACAAGGTTGGCGCAGCGAAGCGCGACTGGTTGATGTCGCAGATGACCAGAGCCCCTGCGTTGATGAACGGGTTGCGCGGGCGCCCGCGCTCGAACTCCAGCTGCACCAGCGAGTTGAATGGCTGGCCGGACGGCTCATGGCCAAGCCGCTCCCAGATCGCTTCACCCGAATGGCCTATCGCCTGAACCAGGCTGAACACCTTGGAAATGCTCTGCACCGAGAACGGTTCCAGGGCGTCGCCTGCACAGTAGTGACTGCCATCGTTGCTGTAGACGGCGATGCCCAGTTGCTGGGCCGGCACGTCGGCCAGCGCAGGAATGTAATCGGCAACTTTGCCCGTGCCGATCAAGGGGCGTACTTGTTCAAGGATCTCGTTCAACAGCGTTTGCATGGCGGGCCCTGGTTCAGTCCCCCTCGACGACGGCGGGGGTCGCATTCTTGACGCCGAGTGCGTGAAGGAAATCACACATTTGGCAACAAACTCCCCCGCTCGGCGCCGTACGGCCTTCAAGGCCTGGGCTGCCGCCATGCTCAAGCCTGCATCAGCTCAATGCCTCACGGCTGTGCTGGCCGTCGACCAAGCGCTGCAGCCCCAGCGGGTTGGCATTTTTCAACGCATCGGGCAGCAGCGCATCGGGGTAGTCCTGGAAGCACACCGGGCGCAGGAAGCGGTCGATGGCCAAGGTGCCGACCGAGGTGCCGCGGGCATCGGAGGTAGCCGGGTAGGGCCCACCATGCACCATCGCTTCGCACACTTCGACACCGGTGGGGTAACCGTTGAGCAGCAGGCGCCCTGCCTTGCGCTGCAGCAGCGGCACCAGCGTGGCGAACTGCTGGAGGTCTTGCGGCTCGGCGATCAGGGTGGCGGTGAGCTGCCCGTACAACGCTTGCACGGCGCGGCGCAGCTCGGCTTCGTCGGCGACTTCGACCAGCACCGTGGCAGGCCCGAACACTTCTTCCTGCAGCAGTTCGTCACCGTTCAACAGCAGGCTCGCATCGGCCTGGAACAGCTGCGCCCGGGCCTGGTCGCCAACCTGCTCGGCACCGGCCAGGTGGCGCACGCCTGGGTGCTGGTGCAGGCGCTGCACGCCGCTGGCATAGCTGCGCAAGGTGCCGGTATTGAGCATGGTTTGCGCGGGCTGGTCGGCCAGTTGCGCAGCCAGCGCCGCAGTGAAGGCGGTGAATGCCTCACCGGCAATGCCAATGACCAGCCCGGGGTTGGTGCAGAACTGCCCACAGCCCAGCACCACCGAAGCCGCCAGCGCCTCGGCCACCTGCCCGCCGCGCGCGCGCAACGCCGCGGGCAAGACCAGCACGGGGTTGATGCTGCTCATTTCGGCGAACACCGGAATCGGCTGGGGGCGTGCTGCCGCCAGGTCACACAGGGCACGCCCGCCCTTGAGCGAACCGGTGAACCCCACCGCCTGGATGGCCGGGTGGCGCACCAACGCTTCACCCACACCGCTACCGTAGATCATGTTGAACACCCCGGCAGGCACGCCGGTCGCCTGCGCCGCCCGCTCGATAGCCTCGCCCACCTGCGCGGCCGTGGCCATATGGCCGCTGTGCGCCTTGACCACCACCGGGCAGCCAGCGGCCAGCGCTGCTGCGGTGTCGCCGCCGGCAGTGGAGAACGCCAGGGGGAAGTTGCTGGCACCGAACACGGCTACCGGCCCTACGCCGGTGCGGTACTGGCGCAAGTCCGGGCGTGGCAGTGGCTGGCGCTGTGGCTGGGCACGGTCGATGCGCGCCGCCAGGTAATCGCCGCGGCGCAGTACCTTGGCGAACAGGCGCAGCTGATTGCTGGTTCGGCCGCGCTCGCCCTGGATGCGCGCAGCAGGCAAGGCCGTTTCGCGGCACACCGTGGCGATGAAGCTATCGCCCAACGCGTCCAGCTGGTCGGCAATGGCATCGAGAAACTGCGCGCGACGCTCGGGCGCCATGCCGTTGTATTCGACGAATGCCGCTTCGGCCGCCTCGGCAGCGGCGGCCACCTCGCCAGGGGTGGCCTGGGTGAAGACCCCCGGCAAGGCTTCGCCGGTGCGCGCATCGAGGCTTTGCAGGTGAACGCTGCCAGCAGCGCTGCGCTGGCCGCCAATGAAATTGCTTGCAGACATGGTTGACTCCTGTAACAAGAAAGAAGGCCTGGCCCTCACAGGCTTTTCACCAGCCCCGGGCGAACCTGCCCGGGCGCTGCGGCAATGCCGTTGCGCAGCGGCTGGCCAAAGGCGTCGAGGCTGATTTCGAAGGTATCGCCCGGTCGGGCCTGCACGCCGTCGGCGAACGACAGTGTGGCGGTGCCGAAATAGTGCACATGCACATCGCCAGGGCGCAGGAACTGGCTGTATTTGAAGTGGTGGTACTCCAGGTTCTCGAAGCTGTGGCACATGTTCTGCTCGCCGGACAGGAACGGCTTGCTCCACAGCACCTGGCCATCGCGCAGAATGCGGCTGGTGCCTTCGAGGTGCGCTGGCAACGCTCCCAGGCGAAGCTCCGGGCCGAAACTGCAGGCGCGCAGCTTGGAATGCGCCAGGTACAGGTAGTTGCGCCGCTCCAGCACATGGTCGGAAAACTCGTTGCCCAAGGCGTAGCCAAGCCGGTACGGGGTATTGCCCGGGCCGATCAGGTACAGCCCGACCAGCTCAGGCTCCTCGCCGGCGTCTTCGGCAAAGGCCGGCAGCGGCAGGTCGGCGCCGGGGCGCACCACGATCGCGCCGTCGCCCTTGTAGAACCACTCCGGCTGCGCACCCTCCTCACCCGCTGGCGGCCGCCCGCCCGCCAGGCCCCACTGGAACATGCGCATGCTATCGGTCAAGGTACCTTCGGCCTGTTGCTGGTGCATTTTGTCGCGGGTGGCGGCGCTGCCCAGGTGGGTCAGGCCGGTACCGGTGACCAGGCAGTGCGCCGGGTCCGGGTGGTCCAAAGGTGGCAGCACACGGCCCTGGGCCAGCAAGGCCAGGTAGTCGTGCCGCTCACCCAGCCCAGCGGCCCGGACTTCACTGGCCAGATCGCGGCCGGCGGCAACGGCCTGCAAGGCCAGCTCACGGGTGCTGCTGACGCCCCGCACTTCAAGGGCGTACTCGCCTTCCACCACGCCCACATGGCGCGCGCCGGCGGCGCTTTCGAATTGAATCAGTCGCATGGTTGATGTGCTCGCTTGTCGGTTGCAAAGTTCAGCGGGCGCCTTCGGCGGCCCGCGTGGAAGCCAGGCGTTGGCGACGCTCCAGGCGGTTGTAGACGACGCCGGTGAGCAGCACGCCGAACAGCATCACCAGGGCAAGGAAATACAGCCCCGAAGACAATTGCCCGGTGTGTTCCTTGAGCGCGCCGATACCGAACGGCCCCAGGTAGCCGCCAAGGTTGCCGATCGAGTTGATCAGGGCGATGCCTGCGGCTGCGCTGGCACCTGAAAAGAACCGCCCAGGCAGCGTCCAGAAGATGGCCGTGCAGGAAAACAGGGCAAACGCCACCACGCACAGCGCGGCCAACTGCAGCACCGGCACCGTCAGCCAGGCACTGAGGAACAGGCCTATGGCGCCCAGCGCACACAGCAGGCCCAGGTGCCCGTAGCGGTCGTTTAGGCGGTCAGAGCTGCGGGGCATGATCAACAGGCCGATGATGCCGAACAGGTACGGCACCGCCGAAACGAAACCCGTGACCAGATCGCTGCCGCCAAACTGGTGGATCAGCGTTGGCAGCCACAAGCCGAGGCCATAGATGCTCAAGGTGACCGGCAGGTAGAACAGCGCCAGCAACAGTACGCGGCCGTCCTTGAGCGCATGCAGCGGGTTGCCATGGCGGGTCTGGCCAAAATCACGCAGGTCGTTGGCCAGTTGCTCCTGCAGCCAACTGCGTTGTGCCTCGCTGAGCCAGCGCACCTGGGCAGGCCCGTCCGGCAGCAGGCGCAAGGTAGGCCAGGCGAGCAGCACCGCCGGGGTGCCGATGCAGATGAACAGCCACTGCCAGCCATGCAGGCCGTAGCTGCCTTCCAGCCCCAGCAGCGCGCCGGAAAGCGGCCCGGTGATCAGCATGGCCAGGGGCTGCGAGAGGATGAAAAAGCCCAGGATCTTGCCGCGGTGCCGCACCGGGTACCACTGGGTTATGTAGTACAGCACCCCCGGAAAGAAGCCCGCCTCGGCGGCGCCAAGCAAGAAGCGCATCACGTAGAAGCCATTGGGCCCGGTCACGAAGGCCATGCCGATGGTAATTGCACCCCACGTCACCAGGATGCGGGCGAACCAGCGCCGCGCGCCAAAGCGGTCGAGCAGCAGGTTGCTCGGCACTTCGAACAGAAAATAGCCGATGAAGAACAGCCCGGCACCCAGGCCATAGGCTGCGTCACCCAGGCCGATGTCGGCGCCCATGTGCAGCTTGGCAAAGCCCACCGCCGAACGATCGACGTAGGCCACCAGGTAAAGCAGAACCAGAAAAGGGATGAGTTTCAGTGTGATCAGGCGGACAAGCCGCTGCTCCTGAATCATGGCGATGTCTCCAATTGTTCTTGTAATGAGCACAGCACCCGGCCGGGGCTTTTTGGCAGACCGCTAACCTGGCGACAGGATCATATAGTAATACTATTTGGAACAACAAGCCTTCACATGCGCGATTTCACGCAGTACAGTTAGGCAATAAACGACGAATAGTAATACTAATAAGGTCTCCCGATATGTCTGACGCCAAACGCCCCCTGCGCTCTGCCCAATGGTTCGGAACCGCCGACAAGAACGGCTTCATGTACCGCAGCTGGATGAAGAACCAGGGCATCCCGGACCATGAATTCCAGGGCAAGCCGATCATCGGCATCTGCAACACCTGGTCGGAGTTGACGCCGTGTAACGCGCATTTCCGCAAAATTGCCGAGCATGTGAAAAAAGGCGTGCTGGAGGCTGGCGGCTTCCCGGTGGAGTTCCCGGTGTTTTCCAGCGGCGAGTCCAACCTGCGCCCCACCGCCATGCTCACCCGCAACCTGGCGAGCATGGATGTGGAGGAAGCGATCCGCGGCAACCCGGTGGACGCCGTGGTGCTGCTGACAGGCTGCGACAAGACCACCCCGGCGCTGCTGATGGGCGCTGCCAGCTGCGACGTGCCGGCGATCGTGGTGACCGGCGGGCCGATGCTCAACGGCAAGCACAAGGGCAAGGACATTGGCGCCGGCACCATCGTCTGGCAGATGCACGAGGCCTACAAGGCCGGCCAGATCGACCTCAACGAGTTCCTTTCCGCCGAAGCTGGCATGTCGCGCTCGGCGGGCACCTGCAACACCATGGGCACCGCCTCGACCATGGCTTGCATGGCCGAAGCGCTGGGCACCTCCCTGCCCCACAATGCCGCCATCCCGGCAGTGGATGCCCGCCGCTATGTCCTTGCCCACCTTTCCGGCATGCGCATTGTCGATATGGTTCGCGAAGACCTGCGCCTGTCGAAAATCCTCACCCGCGAAGCCTTCGAGAACGCGATTCGCGTCAACGCCGCCATCGGCGGCTCGACCAACGCCGTTATCCACCTGAAGGCGATTGCCGGGCGCATTGGCGTAGACCTGCAACTGGAAGACTGGACCCGCGTTGGCCGCGGGACACCGACCTTGGTCGACCTGCAGCCATCGGGCCGCTTCCTGATGGAAGAGTTCTATTACGCCGGTGGTTTGCCCGCGGTCATCCGCCGCCTGGGCGAACATGGCCTGCTGCCCAACCCCGGCGCGCTGACGGCCAACGGCAACAGCCTGTGGGCCAACTGCCAGGCCGCGCCGTTATATGACGAAGCAGTGATACGCCCGCTGGCCAACCCACTGGTGGCCGATGGCGGTATCTGCATCTTGCGTGGCAACCTGGCGCCCAAGGGCGCGGTGCTCAAACCGTCAGCCGCCACCCCGGCGCTGATGCAGCACCGTGGCCGCGCCGTGGTGTTCGAAAATTTCGAAGACTACAAGGCACGCATCAACGACCCTGAACTGGATGTAGACGCCAATTCGGTACTGGTGATGAAGTACTGTGGGCCCAAGGGCTACCCGGGCATGGCCGAAGTCGGCAACATGGGCCTGCCGGCGAAGTTGCTGGCCCAGGGCATAACCGACATGGTGCGTATTTCGGACGCACGCATGAGCGGCACTGCCTACGGCACCGTGGTACTCCATGTGGCGCCCGAGGCCGCAGCAGGCGGGCCATTGGCCGCAGTGCGGGAAGGTGACTGGATCGAACTGGACTGCAAGGAGGGCCGGCTGCACCTGGATATCAGCGCCGAGGAACTGGCCGGCCGGCTGGCCGACCTGCAAGCCCCGCCGCAGTTGATCACCGGCGGGTATGCCAAGCTGTACCTGGACCATGTGATGCAGGCCGATGAAGGCTGCGATTTCGACTTCCTGGTCGGGTGCCGAGGGGCAGCGGTGCCCAAGCACTCCCACTGACCAGCCGCACCCCGCAATGAAGGAGCGGGCTCAGCCGCGAACACCGGCGAAGCCCGTTCCACCCACCACGCTGTTTCCCGCCGAACCAAGCCAAACTGCTGCGACCTCGCCAAAAGGCCGCCGCCCATTCACTGATGTTATGATGCTCCCCCCGCTTGAAGGACCACCCGCGCCCCCCATGAACTACCGCCAGCCCTCCACGCGCAAGAGCATGCACACCACTCTGGTACAGGACCTCGGCCTGCAGATCGTCTCTGGCCAACTCGCGCCCGGGCAGAAGCTGCCCAACGAGGCCAGCCTGTGCGAAAGCTACGCGATCAGTCGGCCCGTGTTCCGCGAAGCGATGCGTGCGCTGACTGCCAAAGGCCTGGTCGAAGCCCGCCCCCGGGTCGGTACCCTGGTGCGGCCGCGCCATGACTGGCACATGCTTGACCCAGACGTGCTGCACTGGCTGATGCAGGCCACGCCGCAGAAGGACTTTTTCAATACCTTGTCCAGCGTACGCTGGGTCATCGAGCCCGCTGCCGCCGCGCTGGCCGCCACCAACGCTACGGCCGAAGATGTGCAGTCGATCAGCGATGCGTATCAACGCATGGAGGCCGCGCGCACCCATGAAGAGCGGCTGCAACCGGACCTGGACTTCCACGCACGCATCGCCGACGCCACCCACAATGACCTGCTGGCCTACCTGTGCAACATGTTGTCCATGGCCCTGCGCGAATCGGTGCGCTATTCCAACCAGCGGCCAAACTTCGACCAACTCGCCCTGCCCCGGCACAAGGCCATTTTGACCGCCATCCAGAATGGCGACGCACTCGGTGCACGCCATGCCTCGCTGGTCCAGCTTGAGGATGCCCGCGTGGCGCTGAGCAAAGTATTGGGGCAGGACCCGACCAGCTAAGGCAGAAGGCCGCCGGGTGCTTATTGCAGGGCGGCCTTGGGGGGCACGGCAGACACCCCTGTTTCGGCTATCTGCCGCGCACGCATGCTGCCCCATGCCAAGGCACGAACCAATGAGCGCTTCGGCCAGCAGTCGTAGGCCTCTTCGTGCAATGCCATCCCAGAACGGGCATACACCCCCAGGAACATCTGCGTGGTCCCGCTGCGCGAAAGCCTGACCTGTACATCTATCCGGCTGCCGTCTGCCAGGGTCTCTTCATGGCTGCGATGGTTCAGCGCAGGGTCGACCCACGCCCAATACACGTTACCCCTCATCCGCATAGCGCCTCCAGCGATCGAAATTGGCTGTACCCCAAGCCGTGCGGCTTACCCTACTTTGGGATTAAACCGATCTAACTGGATCGACCGCCGAGCGTGCGTATGTGCTGCAATTATTTAGCTGCGTGCACGCTCAGCCCTGGCAACCTGCTGGAGGCCAATGATGAGCAAGATGTGAGAAAGATGAGACCAGGCGCGATGCCGCTGCGCTGAAGCAACTAAGCGGTCAACGCAGGCAGTTGGCTTGATAGCAGCTCAGCCGCCGTAGCATTGAGAATGGCTGGGCTCAGCTTGTCTCTGAGCACCCATTTGCAGGCCACGATCTCATTGCGAGCCACCGGTTTTTCCTGATCATCGACATGCGTAGTGAACACATGGTGAATGGTTGACCCCAGCTGAAGGGTGCACAGGTGAAAGAGACCGTGGCCTTCAATGGACGTTTCCTCTTGCAGCTCCCGCGCAGCCGCTGCAACAGGCGACTCGCCCGGTTCTATAGCGCCGCCGGGGAAGTTCCACTTCCCGCTTTTTTTCCGTACCAGCAAGATCCTGCCACTGCGCAGGCAGAGGACCGTTGCCCTGTCTTTGATCTTGGCTCCGCGCGCCTTCTTGTCCCGCATACACACACTCAGCTCGTCAGTAGGTCCATGTCCGTATCGTTGCAGCCAATAGAGACTTGCTTCCTGAAGACTCAATTCGGTGACGACTCGTTCACCCTGAACGGCACAAATCACAGGCTGAGCACGTTATTTTCACCTCATTTTCACGCTTGCAGAGGGACAATCTAGCCATCCCCATGTGAAACACCTCTAGCCCGACTAGCAGCGGGCTTTCTTTTGCCTGCAAGAAACACAATGGCTTTGGTGTCGAATGAGTAAAAGGCAGTGTCGACCATCAGTCTTGCAGTTTGGCTGAACCTGAGAGACAGGCGCTAACGACCGCAGTACACCACTGCGGCCGTATCGACGCTGAATAGGCTAGGATCTGCCGCGGATCGCTTCGAGGCGATCCCGGCCAGCCTGTGTGATGGCGTTCTCCCCTTCATCGCTGATGCGATACCGGCCAGACGCCATCTTGGCGATTGTGAACTGGACCAGACCGCTTTCGGATAGGGCTTCGCCCGCTTCGAAGCTCATCGCCTGTTCCAGGTCGAAGATTTTGATTTCTCCGATTTTGTAGCGGGCGAAGGCTACCAGAGCGTTATCCAATGCTTGTTGGCTGATCTTTCGAGCGACTTCCATTCGACCTCCCAGGTCATGAGAGTCCCGGTCCGTGGGATTGGCGACAACGCACCGGGGGGTTGTTGAAGGCGGACCGTACTATGCAACCAGGGAAGTCGCTACTGGCTTTCCATCCATGCTGGATGGGTGGGCAGGTCATGGAGCACAACGGGCCGTCACAGCAACACATCGGCTTTTTTGCCGAACGAATGCCTGTAGCCCCGACAGAACGCCCCCCACTCTTCGCTATCCCAGCCTGACCGACGCTTGACCTGCCGCAAGTCATGGCGGGCGGCCTGTTTGGCGCTGAAGCGCTTTCTGGCCTTTTCCAGGTCTAGCAAGGCGACAGCCACGCCTGGCGCCCTGAAATCGACGAAGACATGTTTCAGATACAAGCAACCGTGCTGCCATTTTCCGAGATTCAGCTTGCCAAGTGCTCGGCCATAGGCTTCAAGAATTTCGAGATAGCGATGATGCCCTAGCGTTTTTTCCAGCTGCCGGGCACGGAAGTCTTCGAGCGACACGTAGCCCTCCAGCGCCGCCGTGACCATGACGGCCTGCCACTCTCCCTGGTGTTTATGAATATGGCTGTACACAAGCTCGGGCGTACCAACCCCCAGCGCTGTGGCAGCACGCACAGCCTTTGCCTCGCGTGCAACGGTTGGGTGGCCGAAAGGGTGACGCAGGCTTCGATAGACATGCCCGACTTGCTGCTTTTTATAGAACGTCAGCCCACCCAGCTCCACCCGCAACACACCGCTCTCACCTCCCCTGCGGACATTAGGCGGCTCTACCCAAACGCCCGGAGCGTTGAGAACATCTGCCAGCAGTAACTCGCCAAGCTTCACATCGGTCGGATTTGCAGTCACGGAACACCTTAACGCCTGGCGCCAATTTGGCTGAAATATCTTGAAAACAACAGTGAAAGTATATGGAAATCGAAGGGAAATCAGGGTGGCAGAACTGACACAACACCTATCCATTCGGCCAACACTTACGAGCTGCGGCTGGAGAGCTCGTGGCCTGTGCAGCATGCGCTTGCTGGCGATGAAGCCAGACCCGGCCCTGGACATTGGATCGCGGCCAAATCACATCGTTCAGGTGGCGTGCCTATCCGATCCGCCTCGCATCGCGGCGCACGGCTTGCGGGGGCACACCAAAACCTCGGATAAATACCTCACGCATGTGTCGACGGTCCCTGAACCCGGTTTCCCTTGCCACCGTGTCCAGGCTGTGGCGACTCTGTTCGATCATTAGCCGAGCGGCCTCCAGCCGTAGGCTTTCCACCGCTTTTGCAGGGGACTGCCCGGTTTCGGCGGTGAACACCCGGGTGAATTGCCTTGGGCTCAGGTGCGCAACCTCTGCGAGCTCTTCAACACTCAACGCCCTGTTCAAATGCTTGCTTGCATAGTCCAGAGCGCTTTGAATGCGATCAGACTTGGGCGCCAGGGCAAGCAACTCAGAGTGCTGGGATTGCCCCCCCGACCGACGCTGGTGCATGACGAGCCTATGAGCTACCGATTTGGCAACCTCCGCCCCCAAATCCTTCTCCACCATCCCCAATGCCATGTCCAGACCTGCGGTCATTCCCGCAGAGGTCCAGACAGGGCCGTCCACAATGAAGATCCGATCCTCTTCCACCTCAATGCTCGGGTGCATGCTTTGAAGCGCTTTGGCATAGGCCCAGTGGGTAGTCGCGCGCCGGTTATCGAGCACACCTGCTTGAGCCAGGACGAAAGCGCCGGTGCAGATGCCCGCGATGCGCCTGGCGCTCTGGGCAAACCCCTGCACGCTCGACAGCACCTCGGCAGCGGGTGGCGTAAGCGGCGTGAGTGTTCCTGTGATCATCCAGCTATCTGCAAGCCCTGGGGCATCCAGTGCCAGCGTGTCGATGTGCATGCCCAGGGAGGACCGAATGATCCCGCCCGATACCGAATAGTTCTGGATCCGGTACACAGGCTCGCCCGCGACCAGGTTTGCGAACTCGAAAACCGCCTGGGTGGCCAGTGACATGACCTGAAATCCGTCTGTGACCAAGTAGCCGATTCGATGCATGACCCCGCTCCATTAGCAATGCCCTAAAACATGACTATAAGCGTCATTTAAGACAAATCTGTTTTTTTGCATCATGGCTCCACACCCAACCAACGGAGCTGGACCATGACCCAGGACTACAAAGGCACCGCCCTGATCACAGGCGCATCCACCGGCATCGGCGCCATATTTGCAGACCGCCTGGCCCGACGTGGCTATGACCTGGTACTGGTCGCCCGCAATCGTGACCGCCTGAACGCGCTTGCCAGCCGCATCACCAACCAGACTCAGCAGAGCGTTGAAGTCTTCCCCGCTGACCTGGCCAACGCAGCGGACCAGGCGCGGGTGGAACGTAAATTGCGCGAAGACGCCAGCATCAACCTGTTGGTCAACAACGCCGGCATCGGCACACACACCCGTTTGCTGGACAGCGACGTCGAGCGCATGGCCGAGATGATCAGCCTCAACGTTACTGCACTCACTCGGCTGACCTACGCCGCAGTTCCAGGCTTCATCGCTCGCCAACAGGGCGCGATCATCAATATCTCATCGATCGTCAGCCTGGCACCGGAAATGCTCAATGGCGTGTACGGCGCAAGCAAAGCGTACGTCACGGCCTTCACACAGTCACTGCACAAAGAGCTGGCAGAACAGGGGATCAAGGTTCAGGCGGTGTTGCCAGGCGCTACGGCTACCGACTTCTGGGAGATCGGGGGGCTGCCCGTCGAGAACCTTGATCCCAACATCGTGATGTCGGCAAGCGACCTGGTAAGTGGCGCCCTTCAAGACTTCGACAGCGGTGTGCTGATCTCCATCCCGGCCATGCAGGACATACAGCATTTCGAGCGGTACGAAAGCAGCCGCACGGCGCTGTTCGGACACCTCTCCAGCAACAAACTCGCCCCGCGTTATGGCGTTTGATCACTCCATTGAAAGGAAACAAATCATGAAAACCAGCGCCAATACCCTCTTCATCACTGGCGGTACCTCGGGCATCGGCCGCGCGCTGGCCGAAGCGTTCCACCAGCGTGGAAACAAGGTCATCATCGCGGGCCGACGCCAATCGTTGCTGGATGAAATCGCCAGCGCCCATCCCGGAATCGACACCGTTCTGCTGGATATCAATGACCCCCAGCAAATCAAGGATGTGGCACAGGAGGTTATCCGTCGCCATCCCTCGCTGAACGTCATCATCAACAACGCCGGCATCATGCCTTTCGACAACCCTGGCTCTGGCGATCTTGACGATGAGCAGGCTGTAGGGCTGCTGCAGACCAACCTGTTGGGCCCGGTGCGTGTTAGCGCCGCGTTTGTCGAACACCTCAAGCGCCAGCCTGATGCCTACATCATCAACAACAGTTCGGTGCTGGCCTATCTGCCACTGGCGGCGACAGCCCTCTACTCGGCGACCAAGGCCGCGATTCACTCCTACTCGCTGTCGCAACGTTTTGCCCTGCGCGAGACCAGCGTCAAGGTGCTGGAAATCGCACCGCCGTGGGTCGACACCGATCTGATCCACAAAAGTGGTGATGAACGCGCCATGCCGCTGGACGACTTTATCCAGGAAACCCTTGAAAAACTGGAGGCAGCAACAACCGAAGTACTGGTTGAACGCGTCGTGCCACTGCGCGCCAACCAAGGGCCCAACGAGCACGAACTGATCAACCAGTTCAACCAGGCGCTGGTCGACAACCCTATCCCTGTGGCCTGAACAGGCACGCCTCGAACAACCTGGAAGGAAGCAAAATCATGACCCGAATTGCAGCTTTGTCCCTTGACCAAGCGCCAGCCGCTGCGCGCACTGCCCTTCAGGGCATTGAAAAAGGCTTGGGTTTCCTCCCCAACGCTTTCGCTACCCTGGCTCACTCGCCAGCAGCCTTGGCAGGCTATCTCGCGCTGTCACAAGCGCTGAGCAAGAACAGCCTCACACCGGCCGAACGTGAAGTGGCGGCACTGGCGGCTTCTGAAGTTAACGGATGCGACTATTGCGTTGCGGCTCACAGCTTCTTCGGTGGGAAGACCGGACTGAGCGCTGATGACCTTCTGGCAGCGCGGGCCGGCACGCTGAATGCAGTCGCTGCACTCGCTCGGGCTATCACGCTCAACCGCGGCCAAGTGAGTGACGAGCATCTCTCGAACGCACGGGAAGCAGGGTTGGACGATGCAAAAATCGTCGACGTCATCGCGCAGGTCTCGCTGCTGACGTTGACGAACTACCTGAACAACGTGGCGCAAACAGACATCGACGTTCCACCGAAAGCGACCTGATCTGCCCCCTTACTCAAGCGGCCTCTGCGCCCCCGCCTGAGGCGATCAGCCGGTGAACCAATGGCTGGTTGCCTTACGCGCCCTCCCCTCAGACACCGCCATGAAGCACGCACGCTCTACTGTAGGAGCAACTATCTTTCCCAAAATTTGAAAAGCCTGCGCGATTCATTGTGGGAGCGGGCTTGACCGCGAAGCAGGCGACGCGGTGTCTGGCACCGGCTGCGCCGGTGTTCGCGGGCACGCCCGCTCCCACAGGAATCGTGTAATCGTCGAGTCCTGCATTTTGGCTGTTGGTCTACGCCCTCTTCGGCTGAGGCAACACTAGATGCAGCCAAGGCTCGCCAGTCCTGAGCATGGCATTGAGTCGCACCAGGAAGATCCGCATGCAGGCCACGATAGCGACCTTGGCAAGTTTCCCGCGTGCGCGCAGCGCCTCATAACGGGCCTTGAGCGCTGGGTTGTACTTCATCGCCACAAGGCATGACATGTAACTGGTCGCCGGGCCTCAAACCGCCCTCCTGAAATAGAGCGTTTGCCTACGGACTTTCCGCTGTCGTGGTTGAGGGGCGCCACCCCAACCAATGAGGCTTTCTCTGGACTCAACACGCCCCAGTTCTGGCAGCAGCGTTACAAGCTTGCCCGCCGTCACCATCCCAATGCCTTTGACCTGAACCAGCTGAGCAACCCGTTTATCATTCAGCTTTTCCGTTTGCTGAGCGATTTCTTGCTCAACCCGCTTGATCTGCGATTCGAAGTGCTTAAGGTCGGCCTTCAGGAAGTCGGTCACAACGGTGGACTGCGCCTGCCTCAAGCGCCTCAGGTCGTCATCTCGCTCGTAACTGCCGGTAGCCTCCAGCAAAACGCGCCAGATGCTGTGCCCACTGAGGCTCCGTTGCAGTTCCTCAAAGCCTGCCGGATCATTGCTCACATGAATTTTCATGCCCTGTGGCCGCACCAGCGCATCGAGTGAAAGACAGCAAACATCGATACCCAGGAAGGGCGCCATCACCAAACCCTCCTGAACTCAACACTGTGAGAGGACTTTGACTTGGCCCACGCTTGTGATTCGAGATCAGAGCCGCATCCAACTGTCCGGGCTCTCGCCAAAGTGGAACGGTGCATGACAGCTTCTGCTCATACTCGTGCTCTAGGCACCTGCGGCATTCAGCTTGTCATTCACCGCTCTCACTCCAGATGCTAATCCTCTCTCAAGACACAAGCGGCCTTGCGTCGCGACCGGACCGCAAAGCGGTCCCCTGCTCGCCAGCCCCGTTCAGCAATGCCAAACTCAAGAAAAAATCAGCACTCCTGACAAAATTTCCCCGTTCGCCCCAGCAATACATCACCAAGCCAACCTAGCCGAAGGTTCACGGCTTCATCAGCGGCTCGATGCCGATCCATTTCTTTGCCGGGTGATAACACAACTGCAGTGGCGGAATCGCCACTGTGCGCCCCTGCACCTGCAAGCTGCCCAGGTGAATGGTCCACTTGGAGTCAGCGTTCAGCTTGTCCGTCTGGAAGATTACATACGCCGAGCCGTAGCGCTTGTTGTTGGTGAGCTTGGGAATCATCCGGTGCACTTCATCGCTGTTGATGTCGTACGGGGACGGCCTGGCAGCCCGCTCATTCACTGAGGGATAGTCGTAGACATCGTTGAGGCCTACGTAAACCTCGGGCCGCGCATTCAGGCGCGAGCCGTCTTCAAAAATGATGTAGGCCTGGCGGCTGTCGTACAGCACCGGAATCGGCGGTTCACCACGTTTTGAGTCGGTGGACGGGCGCTGGCGGTCTTTGTTGTAAGCGATCATCTGAACGAAAAATTCTGGCCGCGGGTATTCCTCGCCTGGGTACTGCACGTGCAGGCCTTGCTCGTAACGCTTTTCACCCCACTGTGCCGCGTGGTCGTAGAGGTAGGTTTCCAGGTAGAGCGTGGTTTCGCCCTGCGGGCCTGGCACTTTGAACTGGAACTCGGATTCGCATAGGTCCGCATAAGCGGCGCGTTCGCGTTTCCAGGGGAGGCACGCGGTGAGTGAGGCTGTGGCCAGCAACAGCAGGAGGGAGGTGGCGCGCTTGAGGTTGGTCATGACCTGCCTTGGTCTGGGTGCGATGGGGGCAGTTTCGGGGGAGTCGAGGGCGAAAGTCCATGGTGACCGTTTGCCATCATCGGGACATGACTGGATACAGGGATGGGTGGGCGGTTTGCTTTTCGAGAGGTTTGTTGGGTTGGCAGAGCAGTGAACACTGCGAAAATTGACGGTAAATGCGGGGAAAGCATCAGAAAAAAGAACTTCCTTGTAGGGCATTTCCCAAAGATACTCGCTGCGCCTGATTTTCATTGCGCATGGTCAATGTGGGTTCTAGTCTCGGCTGGTCGCTGCCAATTCAGCGACCGGTTTTGACAGACCGCTGACGTTGTCCTCATGTGCACACTTTTATGGTGGCTGTACGTGCGGGCACCCTCTGGTGCGCCGAGTGCCAACGTCTCGGTCTGTCAACCCGCGTACAGCTGCCACCCTCTTGTTTGACAGCAAGGTTGAGGTAGCTCCACTTTTCGACGTTGGAGTTACAGCATGCTCAAGATCGTTCCAGATCCACCACACAAAACTCTCTGCCTTGAAGACACCTTGATCCAGGCATCGGAGTACGCGCTGTGCGCGGCGACCGTTGTGCATCAAGCAATACTGCTGCAGCCCAAGTCGCCTGTCTCGATTCTGATGATGACCTCGATGCATGAATTGGAGACGCTGCGCGCTTTGCTTGAGTCCGCGTTGGCTCAGCTGCAGGTGCCTACCGAGCCCAGCACTTCGCACTGAGGCCTAACTGATTGTGCCGCCTGGGCATGATCCATCAGTGGCAAGCCAAGTCCCGGCAGTTAACTGACCTATGTCACAGGCCTTGGCGCTTGTGAACAGCTGTGTAGTTTGTTGGCAATAAGGCCAGCCCAGTTACTTGAGATTTCGGGGAGATTGAACAATGTCTACAGAAGAAACCAGATTCACCGTTGGCAAAACTACCTTTTACCAAGGTACGAATCAGACCCATCCCCTCTTCCGCATCGAAGCTGGCATCCCGTGTCAGAGCGCCCGTGAGCAAGCCTCGGAACTGATGGGTTATGCACGGGATATGACCTTGGACGGTTTGATGGAAGACAAACCGCAGCTGATATGGGCTTCGCACTATCTATGCGCTTTGGCCAAAGCGCTTATGGATGACGCCGAGCTGGGAATGATGCGCTGACTGACCAAGTCCTCCACGAATGTCTTCGAGACCAACATCAACTACCGGTCTCGAAGGCGATCCGACATTACGGCCTAGCCGGAGAAGCTGGGTGCAGAGTCCTCCGTAGGGTTATCGATTAAGTCGTTGCCCGCATTCTTATCTACACCGAATCGTTGACCCATCGCCCGCGTAGCATACCTTTCAACTCCTCAATACCTAGAGTCATGTCCCGCTTGCGGTGCACCACCGCCCACGACTTATCGTTAAAACGTTGTCCGGGGTCGGTTGGTGACACAGCGCATGCCGTCAACTTGACCGCACATTTTAATTTAGCAATACGCTGATATCTAACGGATGTGGACTCAGATCCCCGGCTTACCAGATCGCTGTGCAGGGATACATTGTTCCGCAAACGAAAAAGCCCAATCGTCACCGACTGGGCTTTTTCGTTTCAATAATGGTCGGGACGGAGTGATTCGAACACTCGACCCCTTGCACCCCATGCAAGTGCGCTACCGGGCTGCGCTACGCCCCGACTGGGCTTGAAGCATGTTCTCAATACTGCCGAGAACGTTGAAGAATGTACCCTAACCCTCTGATAAATGAAAGCTTTTTCTCAAAAAAATTTTCACTCACCAGATAAGCACAAGCTCACTTCTTCAACACGACCAGCACATCCTCCAATTCGACAATCATCTGCCGAATCAGCTGCTTGTACTGGCTCGAATCATCTTTAGCCTCATCACTGGAGAGCCGCAACCGCGCCCCGCCAATGGTGAACCCCTGCTCATACAGCAGCGCGCGAATCTGCCGGATCATCAGCACGTCTTGCCGCTGATAATACCGCCGGTTGCCCCGCCGCTTCACAGGGTTGAGCTGGTCGAACTCCTGCTCCCAATACCGCAGCACGTGTGGCTTTACGGCACACAACTCGCTCACTTCACCAATGGTGAAGTAGCGTTTGCCCGGTATGGGGGGCAGTTCGTCGTTATGGCTTGGTTCCAGCATAGGCCTCAACCCGGGCCTTCAACTTCTGCCCTGGACGAAAGGTGACGACGCGCCGTGCGGTGATCGGGATTTCTTCCCCGGTTTTGGGGTTGCGGCCCGGCCGCTGGCGTTTGTCGCGAAGGTCGAAGTTGCCGAAACCGGACAGCTTGACCTGCTCGTTCTCTTCAAGTGCGTGCCGAATTTCTTCGAAAAACAGCTCGACCAGCTCCTTGGCCTCACGCTTGTTAAGCCCCAGCTCCTCGTACAGCCTTTCGGCCATCTCAGCTTTCGTCAGAGCACCCATGCCGTTATTTCCTTAACGTGGTGTTCAACCTTTGTTCGAGCGAGGTGAGGATGTTTTGCAGGGTAGTGTTCACCTCATCGTCGTTAAGAGTGCGCGATGGATGCTGCCAGGTCAAGCCGACTGCCAGGCTTTTTCTATCAGGATCAATACCTTTACCCTGGTAGACATCAAACAGCCTGAGGTCTGTGAGCCATTCGCCTGCATTGTCACGAATTAATTCAAGCACCGCACTGGCTGCCACGTCACGACCGGCGATCAAGGCCAGGTCACGACGGGTTTCCGGGAACTTGGACAGTTCGCTGAATTTCGGCAGGCGGCCTTCGACCACGTCGCCCAGCACCAGCTCGAACAGGAACACCGGACGGTCCAGGTCCAGGGCTTTGGCCAGCTCTGGGTGGATGGCGCCGAGGTAACCGACCAGTTTGCCGTCGCGCTCGATGGCGGCGGTCTGGCCCGGGTGCAGGGCTGGGTGCTTGCCGGCGCTGAAGGTGAAGTCGCTCAGGGCACCGGAATAACCCAGCAAGGCTTCCACGTCGGCTTTAACGTCGAAGAAATCGACGCCGTCGCGGCCGTTGGCCCAGCCTTCTGGCAGGCGGCTGCCGGTGACCACGCCAGCGATCATGGGCTGCTGTTGCAGGTCACCCAGCTGGCCGACGAAACGCAGGCCGCTTTCGAACAGGCGCACGCGGTCTTGCTGGCGGTTCAGGTTGTGCTGCAGGGCTTTGACCAGGCCCGGCCACAGCGAAGCACGCATGGCGGCCATGTCGCTGGAAATGGGGTTGGCCAGCAGCAGCGGCTCTACGCCCGGGCTGAACAGTTCGAACAGTTTCGGGTCGATGAAGCTGTAGGTGATGGCTTCCTGGTAACCGCGGGCAACCAGCAGGCGGCGCAGGGTCGGTAGGTCGCCGCGGGTTTCCGGCTTGCCCTGTGGCGCCAGGCGCGCTTGCGGGTAGCGGACCGGCAGGTTGTTGTAGCCGTACAGGCGGGCCAGTTCTTCGATCAGGTCCACTTCCAGGCTGATGTCGAAGCGGTGGCTTGGCACGGTGACGGTCCACTCCCCTTCGGCTGCCTTGCTGGTGGTCAGTTCCAGGGCGTTGAGCAGTTGCTCGACCTGGGCTGGGTCCATTTCCATGCCAAGCATCTGGGTGATGCGTTCGGCGCGCAGGGTAACCGGGGCCACCTGCGGCAGGTGCTGCTCGCTGACGGCTTCGACGACCGGGCCGGCTTCGCCGCCGACAATGTCCAGCAGCAGCTGGGTGGCGCGTTCCATGGCTTCGCGGGCCAGGTGCGAGTCGACGCCGCGCTCGTAGCGGTGCGAGGCGTCGGTGTGCAGGCCGTAGGAACGGGCTTTACCGGCAACCGAAATCGGCTCGAAGAAGGCACTTTCCAGGAACAGGTCGCGGGTTTTTTCGGTGTTTACACCGCTGTGCTCGCCACCCATGACGCCGGCGATGGCCAAGGCACGGGTGTGGTCAGCGATCACCAGGGTGTCGGCGCGCAGGGCCACTTCCTGGCCGTCGAGCAGAACGAGCTTTTCGCCCTCTTCGGCCATGCGTACGCGAATACCGCCGTTGATTTCTGCCAAGTCGAAGGCGTGCATCGGCTGGCCGAGTTCGAGCATCACGTAGTTGGTGACGTCTACGGCGGCGTCGATGCTACGCACGTCGCTGCGGCGCAGGCGCTCTACCATCCACAACGGGGTTGGCTTGCTCAGGTCGACGTTACGGATAACGCGGCCCAGGTAGCGCGGGCAAGCAGCCGGGGCGCTGACTTCAACCGGGCGCACTTCGTCGTGGGCCGGTGGTACGGCCGGCACTACCGGGCGAGTCACCGGGGTGTCGTACAGGGCGCTGACGTCACGCGCCAGGCCGGCGATGGACAGGCAGTCACCGCGGTTCGGCGTAAGGCCGATTTCGATGCTGGCGTCGTCCAGGCTCAGGTAGGTACGAATGTTCTCGCCTACCGGGGCGTCGGCTGCCAGTTCCAGCAGGCCGTCGTTTTCTTCGCTGATTTCCAGCTCGGCAGCCGAGCACAGCATGCCGAAGGACTCGACGCCACGCAGCTTGGCCTTCTTGATCTTGAAGTCGCCAGACAGCTCGGCGCCGATCATGGCGAATGGCACCTTGATGCCTGGGCGGGCGTTAGGGGCGCCGCACACGACCTGGAAGGTTTCCTGGCCGTTGGTTACCTGGCACACGCGCAGCTTGTCGGCGTCCGGGTGTTGTTCGGTGGCCAGGATCTCGCCTACCACGATGCCGCTGAACTGGCCGGCAGCGGGGGTAACGCTGTCGACTTCAAGGCCGGCCATGGACAGGCGGGCAACCAGTTCGTCACGAGAGACTTGCGGGTTTACCCAACCGCGCAGCCACTGTTCACTGAATTTCATGCTGTTCTCCTGAAAGTTGCGTCGATTGGGCCTAGCGGAATTGCGCCAGGAACCGCAGGTCGTTGTCGAAGAACAGACGCAAATCGTTGACGCCATAGCGCAGCATGGCCAGGCGCTCGGCCCCCATGCCAAAGGCGAAGCCCTGGAACTCTTCCGGGTCGATGCCAGACATGCGCAGCACGTTCGGGTGCACCATGCCGCAACCCATCACTTCCAGCCAGCCGGTTTGCTTGCACACCCGGCAGCCGTTGCCGGAGCACATCACGCACTGGATATCGACTTCGGCGGACGGCTCGGTGAAGGGGAAGAACGATGGGCGGAAACGCACCGCCAGTTCTTTCTCGAAGAACACGCGCAGGAACTCTTCGATGGTGCCCTTGAGGTCGGCGAAGTTGATGTCGCGGTCGATCAGCAGGCCTTCGACCTGGTGGAACATCGGCGAGTGGGTGATATCCGAGTCGCAGCGATAAACGCGGCCCGGGCAGACAATGCGGATGGGCGGCTGGGTGGACTCCATGGTCCGCACCTGCACCGGCGAGGTGTGGGTACGCAGCAGCATGTTGGCATTGAAGTAGAAGGTGTCGTGCATCGCCCGGGCCGGGTGGTGGCCGGGGATGTTGAGCGCTTCGAAGTTGTGGTAGTCGTCTTCCACCTCAGGGCCTTCGGCAATGCCGTAGCCAATGTGGGTGAAGAACTGCTCGATGCGCTCGAGGGTACGGGTGATCGGGTGCAGGCCACCGGTGGCCTGGCCACGGCCTGGCAGGGTGACGTCAATGCATTCGGCAGCCAGGCGAGCGCTGAGTTCGGCTTCTTCAAAGGCAGCCTTGCGGGCATTGAGCACAACGGTAACGCGCTCTTTGGCGTCATTGATCAGCGCGCCGACTTTCGGCCGCTCTTCGGCTGGCAGGTTGCCCAGGGTCTTCATCACCTGGGTCAGCTCGCCTTTCTTGCCGAGATAGTTAACCCGGATCTGTTCCAGGGTAGTGATGTCTTCAGCGCGCTCCACGGCCTCTAGGGCTTGGGAGACCAGCGCATCCAGGTTTTCCATGTACAGACTCCAGATACGAAAATAGGGGAAGAGCTTTGAAGGCTCTTCCCCTATCGATGACGTTCAATGCCCGGCGCCGCGAGCGCCGCCGGGTGATTGTCGCGGGTACTTAAGCCAGAACGGCTTTAGCTTTCTCGACAATCGCAGCAAACGCCGCTTTTTCGTTCACTGCCAGATCGGCCAGAACCTTACGGTCGATTTCGATCGAAGCCTTTTTCAGGCCAGCAATCAGACGGCTGTAGGACAGACCGTTGGTGCGGGCACCGGCGTTGATACGAGCGATCCACAGTGCGCGGAACTGACGCTTCTTCTGGCGACGGTCGCGGTAGGCGTATTGGCCAGCCTTGATGACCGCTTGCTTGGCTACACGGAATACGCGCGAACGTGCACCGTAGTAACCTTTAGCCAGCTTCAGAATTTTTTTGTGACGCTTACGAGCGATAACGCCGCGCTTAACACGAGCCATGAGTAACTTCCTCTATCTTAACCAGAATTAACGTACGCGCAGCATGCGCTCGACTTTCGCCACGTCGGACGGGTGCAGCAAGCTGGCACCGCGCAGTTGACGCTTACGCTTGGTCGACATTTTGGTCAGGATGTGGCTCTTGAAAGCGTGCTTGTGCTTGAAGCCCGAAGCAGTCTTCAGGAAGCGCTTCGCAGCACCGCTCTTGGTTTTCATTTTTGGCATGTTGGAACTCCGCATTCGATAAAATTACACATAATCATCAGGCCTGCCGTGCCCGGGAGATTATTTCTTTTTCTTGGGGGCGATGACCATCATAAGCTGGCGTCCTTCCATCTTAGGATGCTGCTCAACGGTGCCGTATTCGGCGAGGTCGGCTTCGACCCGCTTCAACAGCTCCATGCCCAGCTCCTGGTGGGCCATCTCACGGCCGCGGAATCTCAGAGAGATCTTGGCCTTGTCCCCATCGGTAAGGAAACGTACCAGGTTGCGTAGTTTTACCTGGTAATCCCCATCCTCCGTCCCTGGACGAAACTTGATTTCTTTGATCTGGATCTGTTTCTGGTTTTTCTTGGCTTCGTTAGCCTGCTTCTTCTTCTCGAAGAGGTGCTTGCCGTAGTCCATTACCTTGCAGACAGGTGGTACTGCGTCTGCAGAGATTTCTACCAGGTCCAGCTTCGCTTCATCAGCGATACGCAGCGCTTCATCAATCGAGACGATGCCAACTTGCTCGCCGTCTGCGCCAATTAACCGAACCTCGCGGGCCGAGATATTCTCGTTGATCGGGGCCTTCGGTACAGCACGCTTATCGTTTCTCATTTCACGCTTAATAGTCATTACTCCGATTCTTGGCGACCACGCCGGGAAACCGCTTGATTCAGCAGCTCAACGAACTGGGCGACGGGCATGGAGCCCAGGTCAGCACCTTCGCGAGTGCGCACAGCGACGGTTTGCGTTTCGACTTCGCGGTCCCCTATAACCAAAAGGTACGGGACCTTGAGCAAAGTATGCTCGCGGATTTTAAAGCCGATCTTCTCATTTCTCAAGTCCGACTTGGCACGGAAACCGCTACCGTTCAGAGATTTCTCCACCTGAAGGGCGAAATCGGCCTGTTTGTCGGTGATGTTCATGATCACCGCCTGGGTCGGTGCGAGCCAGGCCGGGAACACGCCAGCGTAGTGCTCGATCAGCATGCCGATGAAGCGCTCGAACGAGCCGAGGATGGCGCGGTGCAGCATCACCGGGCGCACGCGGCTGTTGTCTTCGGCGATGTAGCTGGCATCCAGGCGCTCTGGCAGGTTCGGATCGTACTGCAGGGTACCGCACTGCCAGTTACGGCCAAGGCAGTCACGCAGGGTGAACTCGATCTTCGGACCGTAGAAGGCACCTTCGCCTGGCTGGTATTCCCACTCCAGGCCGGATTCGTTGAGGGCGTCGGCCAGTGCACCCTCGGCACGGTCCCACAGCTCTTCGGAACCGACACGCTTGGCCGGGCGGGTGGACAGCTTCATGGCAATGTCGCTGAAGCCGAAGTCCTTGTACACGTCCAGGGTCAGCTTGATGAAGTCGGCTGCTTCTTTCTTCACCTGTTCTTCGGTGCAGAAGATGTGCGCGTCGTCCTGTACGAAGCCACGTACGCGCATGATGCCGTGCAGGGCACCGGATGGCTCGTTACGGTGGCAGGCACCGAACTCGGCCAGGCGCAGCGGCAGGTCGCGGTAGCTTTTCAGGCCCTGGTTGAACACCTGCACGTGGCACGGGCAGTTCATCGGTTTTACCGCGTAGTCGCGGCTTTCCGACGAAGTGGTGAACATGTTCTCGGCGTAGTTGGACCAGTGGCCGGAACGCTCCCACAGAATACGGTCGACAACCTGCGGGGTCTTGATTTCCTGGTAGCCGTTTTCGCGCTGCACGCCACGCATGTACTGCTCGAGCACCTGGTAGACGGTCCAGCCGTTGGCGTGCCAGAACACCATGCCCGGGGCTTCTTCCTGCAGGTGGAACAGGTCGAGCTGCTTGCCGATCTTGCGGTGGTCGCGTTTTTCGGCTTCTTCGATGCGCTGGATGTAGGCTGCCAGCTGCTTCTTGTCCGCCCAGGCGGTGCCGTACACGCGCTGCAACTGCTCGTTCTTGGCATCGCCACGCCAGTAGGCGCCGGACAGCTTGGTCAGCTTGAAAGCCTTGAGGAAGCGGGTGTTGGGCACGTGCGGGCCACGGCACATGTCAACGTATTCTTCGTGGTAGTACAGGCCCATGGCCTGTTCGTCCGGCATGTCTTCGACCAGGCGCAGCTTGTAGTCTTCGCCACGGGCGGTGAATACGTCGATGACTTCGGCGCGCGGGGTGACCTTCTTGACCACGTCGTAGTCTTTGTCGATCAGCTCCATCATGCGCTTTTCGATGGCGGCCAGGTCTTCAGGGGTGAAGGGGCGCTCGTAGGCGATGTCGTAATAGAAGCCTTCGTCGATCACCGGGCCGATCACCATCTTGGCGGTCGGGTACAGCTGCTTCACCGCGTGGCCAACCAAATGGGCGCACGAGTGGCGGATGATCTCCAGTCCCTCTGCATCTTTAGGGGTGATGATCTGCAGTGTGGCGTCGTGGCTGATCAGGTCGCAGGCGTCGACCAGCTTGCCGTCGACCTTGCCGGCCACGGTGGCCTTGGCGAGGCCTGCACCAATGGATGCGGCGACATCGGCTACGGATACGGCGTGATCAAACGAACGCTGACTGCCATCGGGAAGAGTAATAACGGGCATGGCGCCTCCTCTCCTAGTGGTGACCCCTACCAAAGGTCACGTGGGTTGGGATGAGCCAGTACAAGATCCGACCTGCCTTCCTGCAAAGGAAGCCTGCCTCACAGTGGCAGAAGCCTTTCGGCTTGCGAGGGACGAACCAGAGTGACTGGAAAGAAAAATGGCTGCGCCAGGCAAAGGCGCGAACACAAGCCGAGCATGCTAGCACGCGGGTTGCGCCGCAGGCAGAAATATTTGGAAATTACGGGGTTGGGGTGAACTAACCCGGAAAAAGCCCTATCAGACTTTGGGAAGCAACCTACTCTTGATGAGACCTTAACCCAAGGAGTAACTGGTTATGCGAGTTCCGTCTCTTCTGGCCCTGGCGGCCACTGCTGCCCTGCTGCTGCCGGTAGCCGCGAACGCTGGCAACTTCCCACCGGGGAAAGAGGCCGGCTACATGGCCCAGTGCACGCAGGTGGCCAGCGGCCAGGGCGTTGATGCTGCAACTGCGAAGAAACACTGCGACTGTGGCGCCCAAGCCATCAAGAAGAACTTCACCGATGCCGAAATTGCCGACCTGGACAGCAAGGATGGCGTGGACGCCAAGCTGATGCAGAAAGCGCAAACGGTTGTGAAACAGGCCTGCGCACCAAAGGGCTGAAACCTTAAAGCCAAAGGCGGCCGGTAAATCTTTGAGCTGGATCAATATCCGGCGAAGGTAAAAGGCGCTAGATGCGCAGAAATGGACTATGATACGTCCCGTGCTCCGTAGCCTCGGCCGCATTGCACCACCGAAAAAACTAAATGTTCTGGAGATTCACCCATGTCCAATCGCCAACAAGGCACCGTCAAATGGTTCAATGATGAGAAAGGCTACGGCTTCATCACCCCAGCAGGCGGCGGCGACGACCTGTTCGTTCACTTCAAAGCCATCGAATCTGACGGCTTCAAGAGCCTGAAAGAAGGCCAGACTGTTTCCTTCGTCGCCGAGCGCGGCCAGAAAGGCATGCAGGCTGCACAGGTTCGTCCGGAGTAATTCGGATAGCTGTAAAAAACCCGCCCTTGTGGCGGGTTTTTTTTGGGCGCGCCCCAGGGGCCGGGGGTAGCTGAATCAGCCGCAGTTGACGCGGTTGACCACACCCTGCTCATTGACGTTAAGGTTCAAGCGCTCGGACCGGTACTCCAGGGTTACCACGTCGTGCGGCTTGAGAATACGCGCTATTTGCGAACCACTGGCCTTGCGCGCCTGCTCCAGCAACTCGGCACTGGCCTGCTTGCCCATGGCAAAGTCTGCGCCGCTGGCATCGCAGCGGCCGTCGTTGCCGGCCGGCGCAGCCGGTGCAGCCCCACCGGCATTACCACCAGCATCGCCACCAGTGCTGCAACCAGCCAGGACAGCAGCCATCGCCAGGGTTGCCAGGTAAGCACGGGTACGGAACATGAAGCCTCCTAAATCGGTATGGGAATGTCTGATCCGACAGTTCCGCTCATCATTTGTTGCAAAACCGGTCAAGTCTGCCTGAACTCGATCAATGAGGGGGAAAAGCAATCGTGACCGGATTTTGCACAACCCGCTGCGTTTGCCATATGCTTAGCGCGCACGGTCACTGGCGCAAAGCCATGATTTGCTGCAAGAAGTGGAGTGCATCCCGCCTCCATCGAACACCAGGGTCAGGTGTTCACCCCTTCGTTCCGGGCCCCTAGCGAGAGCTTTTCATGAGCAGCCACACCATCGATGCCGATATCAAGGTCAAGTGGGCCGAGGGCCAGAGTGCGTACAGCCCTGGCACACCAGAGGAGTTGCTGTTGATCGGCATCGACCTGCTGGTGCGCGACCGCGGCCCCGAGGCAGCACGCAGCTTCATCGAGCAGGTGCTGGAGCGCTACGCCCCGCACGCAGCTATTGCAGCCGCGCCAACCGGGCGCTAAGCAGGTCGAACAGGCCTTGGGCGTCACCCTGTTCCACCCACAGCACATTGGCCGGCTGCTTGAGCACGCCGTACCAGTCAGCGACGGTCTGACCAAAGGTCGGGCCTTCGCGGCTGTCGATGCTCAGGTGAATGCGCCGGCCGCTGAACAGTTCGGGCTTGAGCAAGTAGGCAATGACGCTGGCGTCATGCACCGGACCGCCGGGCATGCCGTACAACGCCATGTCGTGCTTGATGTACACGTTGAGAATGTCCACCACCCGCTTGCTGGCTTGTGTATTCACCGCGGCCAACTGCTGCAGCCGGGCGTCGCTGGTCAGCAGCTTGTGGGTGACGTCCAGCGGTAGATAGGTCAGTTGCACCCCGCTGGCCAGAACCACCTGAGCTGCATGGGGGTCGGCGTAGAGGTTGAATTCTGCCGCTGGGGTGATGTTGCCGCCGTTGAAGTGGGCGCCGCCCATGACCACCACCTCCTTGATGCCCGTGGCAATCTCCGGGCGCTGGATCAGCGCCAGGGCCAGGTTGGTCTGTGGGCCGAGCATGGCCACGGTGATGCTGTGCGGCTTGGCGGCCGCCAAGGTGTCTACCAGGTACTGCACGGCGTTGCCGGCGGCCAGCGGGGCCTTCGGCTCATGCACTTGAACGCCGGCCAGGCCTTCTTCGCCGTGCACTTCTGCGGCATAGACAGGTGCGCGCACCAGCGGGCGGCCGGCCCCCGCGTAAACCGGGATGTCTTCGCGGCCAGCCCATTCGCGCGCCAGGCGGGCGTTGCGGGAGGTTTTATCCAGGCGCACATTGCCGGCCACGGTGGTGATGGCGCGAATATTGAGTTCTTCTGGCGAGGCCAGGGCCAGGAACAAGGCGACCACGTCGTCGGCACCGGGGTCGGTGTCGATGATCAGGTCGATGGGGGCAGCCTGCAAGCTGGTGGCAGTGAGCATGAAGCGAGTCCTTGAAGCCAGGGCTTGAGCATGGAATGGCACTCCTGTTGCCTTTGGTGAATAACGGCCGACGCGCCGGGTGGCACCGGCGGCTGGTCAACGGCTCAGAACGTGACGCCGGAAACCAGCGCGATATTGCTGTAGGGCTGGCACTCACCGGTACGCACCACCGCGCGCGCACTGCGCGACAGCACCTTGAATGCTTCATGGCTAAGCCATTCGCGCTTGCCCAGCTTGCCCTTGAGACGCTCGAGCTCGACCAGCGCTGGCGGCACCACTTTCTGCATTTCCTCGGCCAGCACATGCCGCTCCACCTGAAGCTCGCTCAGCACGGCGCGCAACACACTGGCGAAGTCCGGCAAGCCAGGGGTGATCGCCAGGTCGATCATTTCCACGCCTGGCGGCACCGGCAGGCCCGCATCGCCGATCACCAGGATATCGCCATGGCCCATGCCGGCGATGGTGCGCGACAGGGCAACGTTCAGCAGCGGGGTTTTCTTCATGGCACCAGCTCCGCCAGGTAAGGGATTGATGGCTGCGCGCCAGCGCGTGTCACCGACAGCGCCGCAGCACGCTGACCGAAGGCGATGGCCTCGCCCTCCTCCAAACCACGCACCAGGCCTGCAGCGAAGCCGCCAATGAAGGTGTCGCCAGCAGCAGTGGTGTCCAGCGGCTGCACCACCGGTGCGGGGTAATGCTGGTGCCCCTCGGGCGTTACCAGCAACGCCCCTTGCGCGCCCAGCGTGACGATCACCTTGCCCGCCCCCGCCTGCAGCAAGCGCTCTGCGGCAAGCTGCGCGCTCGCCTGGTCGGTCACCGCAATGCCGGTCAGCGCTTCGGCCTCGCTTTCATTGGGGGTGAGGTAATCAATGAACGCGAACCATTGCGCAGGCAACGGGCCGGTGGCAGGCGCCGGGTTGAGGATCACCTGCTTGCCCAGTTCACGCGCCCGCCTCAGCGTCCAGGCCACCGTGTCGACCGGCACCTCCAACTGGCAGATGACCACCTGCGCAGCCTGCAACAACGCCTCGAAGTGCTGCACCGACTGCGGCGTCAGCAGGCCGTTGCCGCCGGGGATGATGACAATGCAATTCTGGCTGGCGGCATCCACGGTGATCAGGGCTACACCGCTGGACACGCCGGGGCAGGTACTGACGCCCTGGCAGTCGATGCCTTCTGCGGACAATGCCTGGTGCAACTGGCGGCCATAATCGTCATCGCCGACATTGCCAATCATCGCCACGCTGGCGCCCAGGCGCGCAGCCGCTACGGCCTGGTTGGCCCCCTTGCCGCCCGGCACCGTGAAAAAACGTTCGCCGGGCAGGGTTTCGCCGGCGCGAGGCAAGCGCTGGGCGCGGACCACCAGGTCCATGTTGAGGCTGCCGACCACCACAACCTTGGCATTCATGACAGTTCCTTAGCGTTAGCGGTAATCGTTGAACAGGTCCGGGCGCGGCCCGGTGGATTCGCGCAAGACAATGCGCGGGGCGACGATGCGCTGCTCGGCCATGCCTTGCCGGGGTGTGCCGATGCGCGCCAGCAACAGCGAGGCAGCGCTCTCGCCCAGTTCGCGGATCGACTGGCCCACGGTGGTCAACGGCGGGTACACGTAGCGGCTGAGCTCGATGTCGTCGAAGCCGATCACCGACAGTTCGCCGGGCACGTTGATATTGCGTTCGGCGGCAGCGCGCAGCACGCCGAAACCGATCATGTCGTTGCCCGCAAAAATGGCCGTAGGGCGCCGCCCGTGCAACACTTGCGCAGCGGCGGCATGGCCGCCCGGGCTGGTGAAGTCGCAGTGCAGCACACGGTCACTGTGCACCGGCGCCTGCGCCCCGGCCATGGCCCGATGAAAGCCGCGCAGGCGCAGCTGGGTTACCCCGGTATCGGCGGGGCCACCGATGTAGGCGATGTCGCGGTGCCCCAGGGCCAGCAGGTGCTGGGTCGCCAGGTAAGCGCCGTGCTCATGGTCGATGCGCACCAGGTCAGCGTCCACCCCTTCCAGCTCGCGGTCGACGACCACCATGGGCGTACGTACGCCGGCCAGGCTCTGCAGCAGGTCGCTGTCCTCGCCCACCGACGCCACCACCAGCCCGTCGATGCGCTTTTCCAGTAACACGCGCAGGTAGCTGCGCTGCTTTTGCGGGTTGTCGTCGGAGTTGCACAGAATCACGCAATAGCCGTTGCGTTCACAGGCATCCTCGATGCCCCGCGCCAGCTCGGCAAAGTAAGGGTTCACGCTGCTGGGCACCAACAGCCCGATGGTCGCCGTGCTACGAGCCTTCAGCGAACGCGCCACGGCACTGGGCACGTAGTCGAGTTCGACAATCGCGGCCTCCACTTTCTGCCGCACCTGCTCGCTGACCGGTCGGGTCTTGTTCAATACATGGGACACCGTGGTATAGGAAATACCCGCCAATGCCGCGACATCTTTGATGGTTGCCATGTTGTCAGTTCCGCCGGCCTGCACGCCGGCTACGGTAAGTGTCGAGCACCACGGCAATGACGATCACCGCCCCGGTGATGATGCGCTTGGTCGGTTCGCTGGCACCGATCTGCGCCAGCCCCGCGGCCAGCACGGAAATGATCAGCACGCCGAAGAAGGTGCTGATGACCGAGCCACGCCCGCCCATCAGGCTGGTGCCGCCGATCACCACGGCGGCAATGACCTGCAGTTCCAGGCCAGAGCCCGCATTCGGGTCGGCCGCTTCCAACCGGGAAATCTGGAACAGCGCAGCCAGCCCGGCCAGCAAGCCCATCAGCGCGAACACCAGCACTTTGTAGGGCCGTGGGTCGATACCTGCCAGGCGCACGGCCTCTTCATTGGTGCCGATGCCGATCAGGTAGCGGCCGAACACTGTGCGGGTCAGCACCAGGTGGGCCAGCACGATCACCAGCAAGCCGATGATGAACGCTGGCGAGATGCCAAAGGCGACCGGGTCGGAGAACCAGGCATAGGCATCGCCGATATAGGCGGTGCGCGAGTCGGTGAACTGGTAGGCCAGGCCACGGGCCATTTCCAGCACGCCGAGCGAGACGATGAACGACGGGATGCGCCAGGCCACGGTCACGCTGCCAGTGATGCTGCCGGCCAGCGCAGCCAAGGCCATGCCCAGCAGCGCGGCGGGTAGCACGCCCCAGCCCCAACCGAGCATCGCCACGCTCACCGTCGACGCGGCCAGGGCCAGCACCGACCCCACCGACAGGTCGATACCGCCGATGATCAGCACGAAGGTCATGCCGACCGCCAGTACCATCAGGTCCGGGATCTGGTTGGCCAATGTGCTGAAGGTGTTGTACGACCAGAAGTGGCTGCTGAGGAACGAGAACAGCACGATCATCGCCAGCAAGGCGCCGGCCAGGCCCAGGTAGGTGCCCAGGCCGTAATAGGAACCGTTGCGGCGCACGGCGGCGCCTTGGCTGTCGAGCGGTGTGGTTTTCATACGTCCATCCTGGGGGCTGCCTCATGCAGCAGAGCGTCACGTTTCTGATAACCGGCAAAGGCTGCCGCCAACAGTTGATCCTGCGTCCAGTGCTCACGCTCGAAGGTGTCGATCAGGCGGCCGGCAGACAGCACGGCGATGCGGTCGCAGATCAACATCAATTCGCGCAGGTCGCTGGACACCACCACCAGGGCCTTGCCTTGGCGTGCCAGCTCGGCAAGCAGGCCGTAAATGTCGAACTTGGCACCGACATCGATGCCCCGGGTGGGCTCGTCGAACAGCAGCACCTGGCAGTCGCGCTCCAGCCACCGGCCGATCACGACCTTCTGCTGGTTGCCACCCGACAGCTCGCCAACCACCTGTTGCGCACCGGCGCTGCGAATACGCATGGCCTGGATCTGGCGCTCGGCCAAGGCCCTTTCCGCCTCGCCGTCGAGCACGCCGGCCCGTGACACGGCGCCAAGGTTGCCCAAGGCAATGTTGGCGCTGATCGACTGGCTCAGCAGCAGGCCCTCGCCTTTGCGGTCTTCGGTGATCAAGGCTATGCCTGCGCGCACGGCCGCCTTGGGCGAATCGATGGTCACCGGCTGCGGTGGCTGGCCCAATGCGATGCTGCCGCTGTCAGCACGGTCGGCGCCGTAGATCAGGCGCAACAACTCGGTGCGGCCCGCCCCGATCAGGCCGGAGATGCCGAATATCTCCCCCGCCCTGACCTCGAAAGATACCTCGCGCACCTTGTCGCTGCGGGTAAGCCGGTCGACCTTGAGCAAGGGTGCGCCAAGCTGCCGCCGGCCCAGGTCGATGTGCTCGCCCAGTTCGCGGCCCACCATGAGGTTGACCAGTTCGGCGCTGCTGTAGCGCTGGATGGGCTCGTCACACACCTGCCTGCCGTCGCGCAGTACGACGATCCGCTGGGCGACGCTCTGCAGTTCTTCCAGGCGGTGCGAGATGTACACGATGGCCACCCCGCGCGCGCGCAGGCGGTCGATCTGGGTAAATAACAGTTCAACCTCACGCGCGGTCAGCATCGCGGTGGGTTCGTCGAAGATCAGCACGTGGCAGTCGCCGATCAGGTTACGGGCGATTTCGACCATTTGCTGGTGGCCGATACCCAGTTCGCCGACCGGGGTATCCGGGTCGATGGCATCGAGCCCGACCCTGGCCATGGCCGCCGTGGCCAACTGGCGCAGGCGTTTGTGGTTGATCCAGCCAAAACGGCTGGGCAGGTTGTCGAGAAACAGGTTTTCCGCCACCGTCAAGGTTGGCAGCAGGTTCAGTTCCTGCATGACCATGCGCACGCCAAGGCGCTCGGCCTCGCTGCGGCTGGCGGGGGCGTAGGCCTGGCCGCGGTAGGTCATGTGCCCGGTGGTGGGGGTTTCCAGGCCGCTGATCAACTTGGACAGCGTGCTCTTGCCCGCACCGTTTTCGCCGGTCAGGGCCAGCACTTCGCCGGCCCGCAGGTTCAGGCTGACCTCACCCAGCACCGGCTGGGCGTAGGTCTTGCCAAGGCCGCTGGCAGCGAGCACCACTTCGTTGGCCGATGCAGGCATGGCCGGTTCTCCTGGCAGGGTCGGGGCTACTTGGTAACGAGCTTGACTGGGGTCTGGATGACGTTGTCGGCATCCACGTCAGGCTTTTCGCCCTTGACCATTTTCAATGCTGCCTGAATACCGAATACGGCTTGCTGGCTGGCGGCCTGGTCAAGGGTGGCGAGCACGCGGCCATCGGCCAGCATGGGCTTGATGGCGTTGATATTGTCATAGCCGACCACTTGCACCTGGCCCGCCTTGCCGGCGGCACGCACAGCCGAAACCGCACCCAGCGCCATGCTGTCGTTACCGGCCAGCAGGGCCTTCAGGTCGGGGTATTCGTTGAGCATGGAAGCGGCGACGGCGTTGCCTTTGTCGATCTCCCAGTTACCGCTTTGGACCGAGACGATGTTCATTTTGGCGGCTTCCATGGCGTCCTTGAAGCCTGCAGTGCGCTGCTGGGCGTTGGTGGTGGTTGGCACCCCTTCGATGATGCCCACCTGGTCACCGGCCTTGAGCTTCTGTTGGGCCAGGTACTCGCCCACCATACGCGCGCCTTTGCGGTTGTCAGGGCCGACGAAGGGCACGCTGATGCCTTTGCTCTTGAGCAGGTCGGGGTCCAGGCGGTTATCGATGTTGATCACCACCACGCCTTTGTCCATGGCTTTCTTCACCGCGGATACCAACGCCTTGGAATCGGCCGGCGCGATCACCAGCGCCTTGGCGCCGGCGTTGACCATTTGCTCGACGATGCGGATCTGTTCGCCAGTGTCGGTTTCGTTCTTGATGCCGTTGGCAATCAAATCGAACTCAGCGGCGTGGCTTTTCTGGTAGTCCTTGGCACCGTCTTCCATGGTGCGGAAGAACTCGTTGGCCAGCGATTTCATGACCAGGGCGACCTTGGGCTTGTCTTCGGCGTGGGCGGCAGAAAACGGCAAGGCAAGGGAGAGTGAGGAAACGACAGCGAGGGCCAGCAGACGACCGGGGAACGGCAGTTTCATGGACGATGACTCCGAATCTTGTTTTTTTATCGGATCGCAAACGTTTGCGGTACGTAACTATGGAAACAGTACCAGGGTTTGTCAAATCCGTTTTTCAGGTCAGCGGCCGAAACCGTTGGCGCTGATTATCCAGAATCTTTCCGCAAAACCGAACACCTTTTCCTACGCCTGTTCGGATTCTCGAATGGAACACTACCCCCGCAACGCCCCCCTGGGTCGCGCCGGGCTGCGCTGCACCTGCGCCGACCTGCACTGCGGCCGTGGTTTCGGGGCTGCTGCGCACAGCACTGCAACACAAAGCGATGCCTGCACCACTGCGCGCGCAAGCTGGTATGAAAGATGCCTTGCAAGCTGCGCGATTCAAAAACCATCTCATTTGGAAGAGAGCACAAGAACGATGAATGCCGCACTGAAAACCTTTGCCCCCAGCGCCCTCGCCCTGCTGCTGGTCCTGCCCACCGCCGCCTCGGCCAAGGAAGCCGAAACCCGGCAGAAACTGGCCAACGTGGTCATCCTCGCCACCGGTGGCACCATCGCCGGCGCTGGCGCCAGCGCCGCCAACAGCGCCACCTACCAGGCTGCCAAGCTGGGGGTGGACAAGCTGATCGCCGGCGTGCCGGAGCTCGCTGACATCGCCAATGTGCGCGGCGAGCAGGTGATGCAGATCGCCTCGGAAAGCATCAGCAACGATGACCTGCTGAAGCTGGCCAAACGCGTCGCCGAACTGGCCGACAGCAAGGATGTGGACGGTATCGTCATCACCCACGGTACCGACACCCTGGAAGAAACCGCCTACTTCCTCAACCTGGTCGAGAAAACCGACAAGCCAATCGTGGTAGTCGGCTCGATGCGCCCGGGCACCGCCATGTCCGCCGACGGCATGCTCAACCTCTACAATGCAGTGGCCGTGGCCGGCGACCAGCAGTCGCGAGGCAAGGGCGTGCTGGTGACCATGAACGACGAGATCCAGTCTGGCCGTGACGTGAGCAAGGCCGTCAACATCAAGACAGAAGCGTTCAAGAGCGCCTGGGGGCCAATGGGCATGGTCGTGGAAGGCAAGTCGTACTGGTTCCGCCTGCCGGCCAAGCGTCACACGGTCAACTCCGAGTTCGACATCAAACAGATCAGCAGCCTGCCACAGGTGGACATTGCTTATGGCTATGGCAACGTGACCGATACCGCCTACAAAGCGTTGGCGCAACATGGCGCCAAGGCGCTGATCCACGCCGGTACCGGCAATGGCTCGGTGTCTTCACGGGTAGTGCCGGCGCTGCAGGAACTGCGCAAGGAGGGTGTGCAGATCATTCGCTCGTCGCACGTCAACCAGGGTGGCCTCGTGCTGCGTAACGCCGAACAGCCAGATGACAAGAACGACTGGGTGGTGGCACACGACCTGAACCCGCAGAAGGCGCGGATTCTGGCCATGGTGGCAATGACCAAGACCCAGGACAGCAAGGAGCTGCAGCGGATCTTCTGGGAGTACTGATACCCCAGCAACCTCAGCAGCCACAGGCTGCTGAGGCCCGCCTCACGGTTGCCTAGAGGGCCATGACCATTTCGTGCCAGGCCATGCCGCCGTGGTCGGAGGGCGAAGGCCGCACGTACTGGTAGCCCATCTTGCGGTACAGCTCCACATGCTGCTCCTTGCACATCAGGTGAATGGTTCGCTTGCCTTGCGCCTTGGTCCGCGCAATGAATTCATCCATCAGCCGCTTGGCGTAGCCTTTGCCCTGGTGCGCAGGGTCCACCACCACCGACATGATCACCACATTGGCTGCCAGCGGGTCATGCCCGACCAACTCTTTGAACGCCTCGTCAGCCATCACCACGGCATGGGCACAGCCGCTGTTGATGAACCCCACGATGCCGCCCTGCTCTTCGAGCAACAGGAAGCCTTGTGGGTACTGGCTGATACGGGTGCGGATCTTTTCCAGGGTGGCCGCCTCGTCGCCCTCGTAGGCACTCACCTCAATCTGGTAGCAGCGCTCGGCGTCGGTGATGACGGGCTGGCGGAATTGCAGGTTGCTCATGGGCAGGCTCCGGGTAACAAAATGACAAGCCGGCCATTCTAAACCGCTGGCTGGCATGCGCGCAGCCGTTGCAAGGCACTTTGGCCACAGCGCTCTGCCACCGCGAAGCAGTACGGCTCAACCGTACAGGTAGTCGATATCCTTGTAGGCCAGCGGCGGCACCTGGCCCATCAGGAAGTCACGCAGCTTGTGCATCTGCCGCGCCTTGGGGCTGGCCTTGAGCCAGGTCATGTAGTACCCGTCGCCGGTGGCCACGGCATGCTTGAATGGCGTAACCAGGCGCCCGGCCGCCAGGTCGGCACTGGCCAGTACCAGGTCGACGACCGAAATGCCCAGGCCCTGCTGGGCAGCCGAAATGCCCTGGTCCAGCGTGTCGAATACCTGCCCCTGGTCGATACTGATGTGCAGCGCGTCCATCCGCGCCAACCAGCGCCGCCAGTCGCGCCGGTCGGGGGAAGGGTGCAGGAACTCGCACTGCGGCAGGTCGCTCAGGGCTGGCTGCGCTTGCGCCATGTAATCGGGGTGGCATACTGGTATCAGCCACTCGTCGAACAGCTTGAAGCTGTCGATGTCGGCAGGGAAGCGCCCGCTGGCCAGAAGAATGGCGCAGTCGTAAGGCTCGGAATAGAAGTCGACGCTGTCGATGTCCATCCACACGCTCGACAGCTGCACGCTGCAGTGGTCTTCGTGCTTCTTGAACGCATCCAGCGCCCGCAGCAGCCAGCGTACGGTCAGCGTGGAAGGCGCCTTCAGGCGCAACCCGTAACGGTCCTGGCGCAACAACGCGCAGGCATTTTCGATGATCTTGAAGCCCACTTTCAGTTCCTGGGCCAGCACACGGCCATGCTCGGTCAGGCTCAGCTTGGGCCCACGGCGCTCGAACAGGTCGCAACCAAACATGGCTTCGAGGGTCTTGATGTGGTGGCTGACTGCACCCTGGGTCAAGGCAAGCTCTTCGGCCGCACGGGTGAAGGAGCCATAGCGTGACGCCACCTCGAAGGCACGCAATGCGTGCAGGGCCTGGATGCGTTCCGACATGGCGATATCCCGAGCATGAGTGAGACTAATAGTAGGTCATAGTTCCACGCGTTTTACAACGTGAAGTGCGTCTCGGAAAATGCAGGTAAAAAACAAATATAACCAAGATCCTGCCTGCATATGACTGGAACGTTCATTTAAATTCACGCCTGGGGAAATCATGTTTACGGGATATGGAAATTGCTATCGCCTGGATGCGCTAGAGCTCGCCGCTGAACATGGTCATGACATGCAACACTGGACGTACACCACCGTAGAACAATTTCGCACCATTCTCGCCAACCCCGAATTTCCGTGCCTGTTCGGCCGCAAGGCGGTAAACGGCGAAACCTGTTACATCCTGTTCGCACGCGCCGAGCAACTGTCGGATGATATCGCACAGGGCCTGGCCGATTATGTGCGCCTCATCGCACCTGTCACACCCCGGCAGCGCATCGGCAGCCCACTGGTGGTGTTTCTGCAGACGGCAGCCGACAGCAGCCTGAGCGAACAGCAGGCGCTGGCCTGGAAGGTGCTGCGCGGGGTGCATGCGCGCGACCCCCACCCCTGGCCACAGGGCATACCGACCGACCCCGCCGATACCGGCTGGTCGTTCTGCTACGCCGGCATGCCTTTGTTCATCAACATGAACTTCCCCGGCCACCAGCGCATGAAAAGCCGCAACCTGGGCCAACACATCACCTTCGTCATCAACCCCCGGGAAAACTTCGACGAAGTGGCCGACACCCGCAGCGAAAGCGGCCGGCGCATCCGCGCGCGCATCCGCGAGCGGGTACACCACTACAACGATGGCGTCGTGCCCGACACCCTTGGCGCTTTTGGCGATGCCGACAACTACGAATGGAAGCAGTACCAGCTGCAGGAGGCAGGTTCGCTGAACCCGTCGCGCTGCCCGTTTCATACCCACACCGCACACCAGCCGACACCCGACATCCTGATCGAGAACTGACCGTGAATACCGCACTCACCGCCACTTATGCCCTCACCGTCCTGCTGCTGATCGCCACGCCCGGCCCAGTGGTGGCACTGATCGTCAACACTGCGGCCGCTTCGGGCTCGCGCAAGGCCATGTTCACCGCCGTCGGCACCAACTGGGCGTCCCTGGTGCTGATTGGCGCAGCCGCCTGGATCATCCTCACCAGCGCGGCCATCGACAAGACCTGGCTCAACATCATGAGCCTGCTGGGCTGCCTGTTCATCGGCCACATTGCCGTGGGTACCCTGCGCGAGGCGCTGCAGGCGCCGGCTGCTGCGGCCTCGAACGAGGCCCCGAACGAGGTGGCCAAGCCCGGCCGTGGCGGGCTGCTGCAAGGGTTCATGGTGGGCATTTCCAACCCGAAGGACATCATCTTCTTCATCGCCTTCTTCCCGCAGTTCATCCAGATCACCGAGTCGTTCGGCAAAAGCATGGTGGTCCTGTCGCTGCTCTGGGTGGCCATCGACTTTGCCGTGCTCAGCCTGTACATCTTCGCCATCGGCAAGATCGCCTCGCAGCGTAGCAACCGGGTCATCAGCCTGGCGTCCGGCGTGGCGCTGCTGCTGATCGCCGCAGGCGGCCTGCTGTACAACCTGAAAGAACTGGCGGCCTGAAACTGCTGTGCACCCAACGGCGCCATTGAAGGAGCATTCATGAACCCCACCCGCACCAGCCCGCCTCCTTCGCCGCTGCCACAGGACTACCAGCGCTTTCTGCTGCGCGGCAGCCGCCGCGCGCCACACACCGTGCATGTGCACGAATCCGGCTACCGCTCCGGCACCATCAACACCGATGCCCTGGGCCTGCGCTACAGCCATTGCGCCGGCAAGCGCTTTTCTGCGGGCGAGCGCGGCGGCGCTTCGCGCATCAACCTGCTGGTGGGCGGCTCGACAGCCCTGGGCATCGGCGCCAGCTCCGACGAGCACACCGTGGCCTCGCACCTGTCGATGCTCACCGGCGAAGTCTGGCTGAGCCTGGCCGGTTGCGGGCTCAATGCCAGCCAGGAGCTGCTGTTGTTCCTGACCCACCAGCATCGCCTGGGCCAGCTCGGCCACGTGGTCGTGCTCAGCGGCCTGAACAGCCTGGCCCACGAAGCCCTGTGCGAAGTGCTCGCCAGCCCCGCAGCGGCCCATGGCAAGGCTTACCAGGACTTTCTCAACAGCTTCAGCGAAGGCCTGCAGCCTGCCACCGCCGCCCGCCGGCAATCGTTGTGGCGGCGCATTGGTCAAGCCTTGGCGCCGCCGCCGCCAGCCGAAGCCGTGGGCAGTTGGCCGCTATCCGCCCCGGAGAAGCGCCTGGCTCGCGCCGCCGACACCATTGGCCGCACGCTGCGGCAGTGGGACCGGTTGCTGGCCGACAGCCATGCCACCCTGACCTTCATCCTGCAGCCATTGCTGCCCTGGTGCCGGGAAACCCTGCCTGCCGGTGAACAGGCCATGTTGGCGGCACTGGAGCAGCAGCCGGGCAACTTCGACCGGCTGCTCGACGGCGCGTTCGACAGCCAACTGCACTCGGCGTTTTTCCGCCGCATCAAAAGCCAGGCCGATCCGGTCCCCTGCTACGACATGAACGGCATGCTCAGCAGCTCGCCCGTGTTCGGGGCAGATTTGTTCATCGATCGCCTGCACCTGAACGACCTGGGCAACAATGCCTTGGCCAAGGTGATCACCGCCAAGCTGGGCCTGGCCCAGGAAAAACACGCCCTGCGTAATGTCACCCCTATCAGACTCGTCTGACATTTGCACAGCGGCCTTTCGGCCAGGCCCCTTGGCTGGCTAGAATACGTGGTCGTTCCGATTTCCCCGAGGCGCAATGCTTGACCGCCATGACCGTCGAAACCGTGCACTCTTACCTGGCCGCCCATGGGGTTCACCTGTGAGCCTGGCCATGCGCCTGCCCGCGCTGCTGGTTGCGTTACTGCCGCTGGCTGCCCAGGCGCTGGAGGTTAATATCGACCCGCATGCCGACCTGCTCTACCGCCAGGCGTTGCCATTGCTGGAACAGGCCGACAATCAGGAAGAAGGCAGCAGCACCCTGCGCACGTCGCTGGGCGCCGACCCGGAGCTCAGCCGCCAGGGGCAGGCAATGGCTCACACCTTGCCTACAGCGGTGGCCCTGTTGAAAAAGTCGGTCGAGCTGGGCCACCCGGTCGCCCAGTACCGGTTGGCCCTGTACTACATGACCTACCTTCCCGCGGCGCAGATCCCTGAAGCTGCCTGCCCGTTGCTCGAAGCCAGCCTAAAGCAGGGCTTTGCCGCACCCGCACCGGCCATCGCCACCTGGTGCCAGCCCTACAATGCCAGTAGCGATTACCGCACAGCCCTGGAGGCCATCCCCAGCATGGCCACCGTGTACGCCCCCTATTACCCGCAGCCTGCCACCCACCTGGCCTGCCGACGCAACCAGCCACAAGGCCTGGAAATGCTGTGGGGGCGCCAGCGTGACTACCAGGCCGAGGTGTACCGCCTGCTCAGCGAACTGGACCCACAGCACCGGTTGAGCCTGCTGCAGAAGGCGGTCGACATCAATGGCTGCGTGACAGCGCAGCAACACCTGACCCGGCACCCCTAGCCGGTGCCCGGGGGCACTACGGGCGCCCATGCCAAAAGCGCTGTCGACCAGCAAGATCGTTCAAGCCAACTCCCTGCCCGTCTGGCATGCTGGCCTGCCCTGTAAATGCATTGCAGACACCATGCCCACCATTGCTCGCCAAGCCTTTCTCCACGGCGCCATCGCCATCCTGCCGCTGTCCCTTGCCGTCGCCCCTTGGGGCCTGCTCGCCGGGTCGATGGCCATCGAGGCCAACCTAAGCCCTTGGCAGGGCCAAGGGCTGTCGGCCATCGTCTTTGCCGGCGCCGCGCAACTGGTGGCCATCGGCATGCTCAAGGGCGGCGCCAACCTGGCATCGATACTGCTGACCACTTTGCTGTTGACCTCACAGCACCTGCTATATGGCCTGTCGATGCGCCCAGTGCTGTCCAACCAGCCGCTGCGCTGGCGGCTGGGCCTGGGCTTTCTGTTGACCGACGAATTCTTCGCCCTGACCAGCCAGTACGACCAGCAGCAGTTCAACCGCTGGTACGCATTAGGGGTGGGCCTGACCTTCTACGTTGCCTGGAACCTGTTCACCCTGGCCGGTATCCTGCTGGGCCAGAGCATTCCACACCTGGACCAGTACGGGCTGGACTTTTCCATCGTCGCCACCTTCGTGGCCTTGATCGCGCCACTGGTGCGCAACCTCGCCACGCTGGCGTGCGTAGCCGTGTCGCTGTTCTGCTCGGTTTTGTTCAGCTACTGGCACTGGGAGACCGCGCTGGTCGCCGCCGGGCTGCTGGGCATGAGCGCCGGTTTCATCTGCCAGAAATTTGCCGGAGCACGCACATGACCTGGGTGCTGATTTTTGCCATGGGGGCCATCGTGTTTCTCAACCGCTACGCGTTTCTGGAACCACGCCTGCCCTTACGGCTTAGCTCCAACGCGCGGCAATTTCTGGGCTTTGCCGTGCCGGGCATGCTCACGGCCATCTGCGGCCCCATCATTTTCCTGCCCGAGCACCAGCTCGAACTGAGCCTGCTCAACCCCTACCTGCTGGGCTCACTGGCGGCCATCACCTTGGTGCTGTTGACCCGCAGCGTAGTGCTGAGCATGCTGGTGAGCATGTTGATCTTCTTCCTGTTGCGCAGTTGGCTGGCATGAGCGGGGCACTGCGCGAGCAGACACACCTTTGGCAGGCGCCAGCGCTAGGCGACGTCGAGATGCTGCACGCGCGTTACGTTCAGCAGCGCTTCGCCCCGCACGTTCACGAGGGCTATGTGTTCACCGTGATCGAGTCCGGCGCCCAGCGTTTCTGGCACCGCGGCAGCGAGCACCTGGCCCCGGTCGGCAGCATGGTGCTCATCAATCCGGACGAACTGCACACCGGCGCCACCGCTCACGAAGCAGGTTGGCGCTATCGCGGTTTCTACCCCGACCATGAACGGGTCACAGGGGTGCTCGAGGAACTGGAGCTGGGGCGTCACGGCATGCCCAGCTTCAAGGCCAGCGTGATCCAAGACCCGGCGCTGGCCGTTGCATTCAGCCAACTGCACAAGTTGTCCGAAGCCGGTGCCAGCGCCCTGCAGCAACAGACGGCCTGGCGCCAGGCGGTGCTGGCGCTGGTGCAGCGCCATGGGCAATGCGCGGCGCCTTCGGCCCCCGGCCAAGAGCCCCTGGCAGTGGCCCGCGCGCGCGAACTGCTGGAAAGCCGGCTGGCCGACCCGCCTTCGCTGGAGGCGCTGGCAGCGGCGGTCAACCTGTCGCCATTTCACTTCGCCCGGGTGTTTCGCCAGGCTACCGGCCTGCCGCCGCACGCCTGGCTCAAACAGCGGCGCCTGGCCCGTGCACGGGAAATGCTGAAAAACGGCCTGGTGGCGTCGCAGGTCGCGTTCGACCTGGGCTTTGCCGACCAGAGCCATCTGAGCCGGCAGTTCAAGCAGGCCTACGGCGTGCCGCCGGGCGTCTATCGCAGCGCCTGCCGGCCAGGCTGAGCTGTGGCACCTCGCCACAGGCAGGCCGCCTAGCCACTGCTACACTAACAGGGCTGAACGGAGGATCCTGCCATGTCCCAAAGAGAGCTCACCACCCTACTGTCGCTGATGAACCAGCGCCAGGCCTGCCTGAGTAGCGCGTGCAAGGAGATTGCCGACTGGATCGACCGGCAGGGCGATGTGCCCGCCGCAGGCAAGATTCGCGCGAGTTTACGGGCGCTGGAAGCCGATGAGGCGCAAGTCCGCAAGACCTTGACCTCGCTGACCCTCGACCGGCCACTGCCCAAGTTTCGCAGTTGACCGGCGCGCCAAGGCTACCTTGCTGGAACCTGTCAGTGCTGCATGTGCATGTGGTCGTGGCCGCCGCCCGCCTCGGCGGTGAGCGCGCGCACTTCAGCCTGCACTTCCACGGTTTCCTTGGCGCCTTTGGCGTCTTCGATGGTCAGGCTCAGCGGTACTTTCTCGCCTTCCTTGACCTGGCCGTTCAGACCCATCAGCATCACATGCAGGCCATTGGGGTCCAGCGTAACGGCTTTGCCCGCTGGTAGCTCGACAGCCTTCACCTCACGCATGCCCATCACATCGCCATTCATGGTCATTTCGTGTACCTGAACGGTCTTGGCAACTGGCGACGCCACGCTCACCAGCTTGCTGTCGCTGCTGGCGGTCAGGGTCATGAATGCGCCGGTGGACTGCTGGTGCGGCACGCTGGCACGCACCCAGGCTTCACTCACAGTGGTCTGGGCGAGGGCCGGCAGTGCCAGCCCGGCAAGGGCCAGGGCAGCCAAGCCGCGTTTGATCGGTTGCATCAACATTCAGCAGATCTCCATCAGGGTGACCAGGTCTTCGGCGCATTCCTTGGCTGTCAGGGAATGGCCCAGGCTCAGGCGCAGGGTGCCACGTGTATCGTAGACGTAGCTGGTGGACGAATGAGAAATGGTGTAGGTGTCCCCGGCCGGGACTTTCTCGTAGAACACCTTGAATTCCTTGGCTACTGCGGCAATTTCTTCGGGGGTGCCGGTCAGTGCGATGAACGTGGGGTCAAAGGCCTTGACGTAGGCATCGAGCACCTCGGGGGTGTCGCGCTCCGGGTCCAGGGTGATGAACACCACCTGGAACAGGTCGCGGTCGCGGCCGCGCAGCGTCTTGCGGATCTGCGCCGCACGCGCCAGCGTGGTCGGGCAGATCGCCGGGCACTGGGTGAAGCCGAAGAAAATCATGGGCATGCTGCCGTAGAAGCTCGACAGGGTACGCACGTTGCCTTGCGGGTCCTTGAGGCTGAACTTGCGCCCGAGGATCTCGTTGCTCATGTTCTTGCCGTACTTGAACTCGAGCCCCCGCGCCGGGCTGCAGCCCGCCAGCAGGCCGAGCCCGAGAACGCCCATGCCGGCGACGACTGCCCGCCGGCTATATAGATCATTCATGAAACCATCCTTTACAGGGAAGGTGCCGGCCCTCGGGACGGGCCGGTCGAAAAACCGGGGCATTCTGGCATGACACCCAGAGGGGTTCTACCCGACCTGAGCAGGTAAGGCCTGCAGCCCTTGAAATACGGGCTGCGGCCTGTTGTCGCAGGGCTTGAAAACGTAACACTTTATTGCTAAGTGCGCGGACTTTAGCGGCCTGTTCAGGCGCGGCCTCGTGTCGCGATCGGGCTGCAACGCAGCCCCAGCAAGCATGCGCCAAGGCAACGGTGCGGCTGCAGCCCAGCAGCCGCCGGAAGGCTTAGTAGTAGGCGTTTTCTTTCTGGCTGTGGTCAGTCACGTCACGCACGCCCTTCAGCTCCGGGATACGCTCGAGCAGGGTGCGCTCGATGCCTTCTTTCAAAGTTACGTCAGCCTGGCCGCACCCTTGGCAACCACCGCCAAACTGCAGCACAGCAATGCCGTCGTCCACTACGTCTACCAGGCTGACCTGGCCGCCATGGCTGGCCAGACCAGGGTTGATCTCGGTCTGCAGGTAGTAGTTGATACGCTCGTTGATCGGGCTGTCTTCATTGACCATCGGCACCTTGGCGTTCGGCGCCTTGATGGTCAGCTGGCCACCCATGCGGTCGGTGGCGTAATCGACCAGGGCATCTTCCAGGAACGGCACGCTGACCGCATCCAGGTAAGCGGTAAAGCTCTTGAGGCCAACGGCGGTGTCGTCAGGCTTCTCTTCGCCCGGCTTGCAGTAGGCGATGCAGGTTTCGGCGTACTGGGTGCCCGGCTGGGTGATGAAAATACGAATGCCGATGCCAGGCGTGTTCTGCTTGGAGAGCAGATCGGCCAGGTAGTCATGGGCGGCGTCGGTAATGGTTATAGCGCTCATGTAGGTTCCTCACAGACTTGCCGCCAAGTGTACGCCAACCGGCGCATCGAACAAAGTCCTAGTATTTGACTCGGGAAAGCGCGTAGGCCGGCTCGCCCCCTCGCGGCGCCGCCAGCCACGCCTGCATGCGCCGGTACAGGCCACGTTCCAGCCAGCAATAGCTGAACCACGACATTAGTCCAATGGACGGCACGCACACCGCGAATACCCAGTAAGGATTCAACTGCAAACGCTGGCTGGCGAACCAGCCGGCATACAGCACCAGCACATGGATCAGGTACACGGAATACGAGCAGTCGCCCAGCGCCTTGAGCAGCCGGTTGCCTTTGAACATCGGTTCCAGAGCGATGAAGGCCAGCACGATCATTGCGCTCGGCACGCCCCAATGCAGCAAGCGCTGCGATGCATCGAGGTGATAGATGGCCAGGCCTGCCGCCCCCAGCAGCAGCAACGCCAGAACCCGGCCCTGGCGGATCAGCCCATGGCGGTACAAGACCCCAAGGCCGATGCCGAGCAAGAACTCATAGATGATGTCGTTGTTGTAAAAGCGGCTGAGCAAGCCAAACCGCCCCAGCACCTCGCTGACCAGCAGCAAGGCGCCAGCCACCAGCAGCAGGTGGTGACGTTTGCGCACAAGAAAAGCCAGGCCGAACAGCAGGTAGAAGAACATTTCGAAGTTCAGCGTCCAGCCCACGTTCAAGGTGGGATACAGGCCGTAACCGCCGGGGTTCTCCGCCGGGATGAACAGCAGCGACAGCAGCAGGTGATGCCAACTGAACACCTGGTGCGGCATCCATTGGCTGAACGCCAGCAACAGCAAGGCCATTAGGGCCGTATAGAACCAGTAGGCGGGAACGATGCGCAGCACCCGGTTGAGCAGAAACTGGCGGGGCTCGACCGGCTTGTCGCAGGTCGACAGGTAGATAACCAGCCCACTGATCACGAAGAAGATGTCCACGCCCACAGCGCCCCGGTCAGTGAGCAATTGGCCGACGGGGCCGGTGGCATGGAAGTCGAAGAAGATCTGCATGAAATGGTGGCAGACCACCACCCAAGCGGCGAACGCCCGCAATGCCTGAAGCGAATACAACATGAAATAACCTGCGCTTTTCGGTGCATTGAGGCCCGTATCGGCTGCATGAGCACCGATACAGGCCACCTAACACTTTCCGACCGCAGGTGTATCAGAAAGGTCAGCCAAACCGATCAGAGGTTTTCGTAGCGGTTCATGTCCAGCACCCCGGCCTCGACCGGCTCGGTTTCCTTGATGTAGCTGTTCAGGTCATGGAAGTAACGCCAGAACTCGGGGTGGCTGCGGCGCACGCCCCAACGCATGACAATGCGTTCGAACTTAGCTGCATCGTCCTTCGCGGCCTCCATGTCCTCGACGAATTCCGGCACATCCTTGGTCGGGATGTTGAACATGAAGTTGGGGTAACTGCTGAGCACACCGGGGTACAGGGTCAGGGTGTCCAGGCCAGGCTGGTAGCGATAGGCCTCGCCAAGCAGGAAGGCCACGTTGCTGTGCGCACGGTTGCGTAGCAGGCTGTACACCTGGCGCTGGCCGCCCTGCCCTTCGATGCGCAACATCGTCGCCTCGGGCAGCTGGTTGATCACCTTCAGCCCGGCCGCCGGGCGCGAGACCAGGCGGCTGAGCGACTGCTCGGCATTGCGGAACTCTTCGCTCATTTGCGGCCGCGAGCAGAAGGCGCCCTGGCAGCGGTTGATCGGGTCGGGCGCGGCATTCAGGCTGCCGGTGCGCTGCAACAGCTTGAGGCCGAAGTCGCGCGTGGGGTTGCGCGGGTCAAGCTTGATACCGCTCGGCGTGTCACTGTCGATGTCCTCGTAGTCCAGCCACATCTTGACCTTGCCGCTGTTCTGGTACCAGTCGCCAAGAATCGCCTTGCGCTGGTCTGCCGGCATCAGGCGCAGGAAATTGACCTCGGCACCGTTGCGGATCAGGTCGAAGTACAGGCGCGTCTGCAACTGGTGGGACACGTTGCCATACACATCGAAATTGACTGCCAGCTGGTAATAGGTGCGTTCGAGCAGCGGGTAGTCGAACAGCCAGACGGTAAGGGGCACATCGCCGACCAGGCCCTTGGTGACCGAGGCGCTGTCGAAATGACGGAAAATGCTCAGCAGGGCATTGTCGTTACCGGCCCACAGCGTCGCCCAGCCTGGGGCCGGCATCTCGGCATAGGCTTCCCGGCGCAGCTTTTCATACGCGTTGCGCTTGTCGCGGTACGCGTGCCACAGGCTCAGCACACTGCCCACGTCGTCGTTCTGGCCTGGCATGGCCAGCAACGGCGTGGCTTCGCCGCGGTAGTGCGCATCGGTGATGTAGCGGTCGTGCGCGGGCTCCTGGAACAACGCCCAGAAGTTGTCGCGAATCACGTCGGTGGCGATCTGGCCCCGGCAAACAGGCCCGCGGATGAAGGTGCGCACGAAGTACTCGGCGTTATCCAGCATGAACTGGTAGCGCGCCACCGCCGGGATGGCCTCGAAGGTTTCGAACGGGTTGGCGCGGTGGCGTGGGCCATAGCCGGGCAGCGCGCTGGCATGCCAGTCACCGGCATAGAACAGCTGCTTTACCCGCTTGAGCTTTTGCGGCCCCATTGGGTAGGTGATATGCGTCTTGTGCACGATCACGCCCTGCACCGGGATCAACCGGTAATAGAAGTCGGTACCGGGCGGGTCGTTGGGCCGCCGCGTGGCGATGATGTCAGCCGGCTGGCCGCTTGGCGTGCGCGAGCGCACCCACTGGAAGAAGTGGCCCTGCTCGCCCCCTGCAAAATAGATATGCGCCAGGAACAGGTGCTCGTACAGCCAGCGGCCAACCAGCGCTTCGGTGGAGCCTGGGCGGTTGAGCAGCTCCTCCCATTCGGCGATTTGCCGGGCTTCGGCAGCGCTGGGTTGGATCGGCTGGTATTCGACCGGCGCGCCGGCGGCCAGCCAGCGGCGCATGGTGTCGTATTCCTGGTCCGTCAACCCGGTCACGGCCAGCGGCATGCCTTCCCCGGGGTGGGCGCCGGCGTAGGCATCGAACTCATGGGGCAAGGGGCACATGTTGTTGCGGTTCAGGCCCAGGACGATCTCGTCAGGCACCTTGGCATTGGGCGTGAGTGGCGTCTTGTGCCCCAGTTCGAGCATGCGCGCCATCAGCGCGGCCTGGCTGCCCTGGTTGTCGAGCACCGAATAGAAGCCTTTCTTGCGCCACTCGCTCTCGCTGTGGGCGTCGTAGAACAGCCGCGTGGTGGGCACTGCCTGGCTGCGCTCGCCCTGGTACACCGGAACCTTGCTGGCCCCGCGTACTGCGCCTTCGGGGCTTTCCAGCTTCAGTTGGCAGGCGGCATCGTTGCAGGCGTGGCAGGCCACGCATTTCTCGGTGAAGATGGGTTGAATGTCCCGGGTGTAGGATATGGCCGGGCTCGACTGGGGAGCTTGCCCAAGCACCGCGCCACTGAGGAGCAGGGCGAAAGCGCCGGCAAGGATACGTTGCACCATGTGCGGAAAGTCCTGGTTCTTGAAGCCATCACGATTTATTGCCTGGTCGTCCTTGGCCACCGTTTTTCACCGGCTAGGCCAACATGAGCAGAATTCATGGAAATGGGCGATGCACCTAAAAACCGCGCAGCTTTGTTATGATTCGGCCCCTTCTGATATTCGCCCGACCAGGTAGTTCCTATGTCCGACCGCAGCGCTCGTCTCCAAGCACTCCAGAACGCCCTCAAAGAGCGCATCCTGATCCTCGACGGCGGCATGGGCACTATGATCCAAAGCTACCGGCTCGAGGAACACGACTATCGTGGCACGCGTTTCGCCGATTGGCCAAGCGATGTCAAGGGTAACAACGATTTGTTGCTGCTCAGCCGCCCAGACGTGATCGCTGCCATCGAGAAAGCCTACCTGGATGCGGGCGCGGATATTCTCGAAACCAACACCTTCAATGCCACGCAAATCTCCCAGGCCGACTACGGCATGGAATCGCTGGTGTACGAGCTGAACGTCGAAGGCGCGCGCATTGCCCGCCAAGTGGCCGATGCCAAGACGCTGGAAACCCCCGATAAGCCGCGCTTCGTTGCTGGCGTGCTCGGCCCTACCAGCCGCACCTGTTCGATTTCACCGGACGTCAACGACCCTGGCTACCGCAACGTCACCTTCGACGAGCTGGTGGTCAACTATGTGGAGGCCACCCGTGGCCTGATCGAAGGCGGCGCCGACCTGATCCTGATCGAGACCATCTTCGACACCCTCAACGCCAAGGCGGCGATCTTCGCCGTACAACAGGTGTTCGAGGAAGACAGCATCGAACTGCCGATCATGATCTCCGGCACCATTACCGATGCCTCCGGGCGCACCCTGTCGGGCCAGACCACCGAAGCGTTCTGGAACTCGGTACGCCACGCCAAGCCGATTTCCGTGGGCCTGAACTGCGCCCTGGGCGCCAAGGACCTGCGCCCGTACCTGGAAGAACTGTCGACCAAGGCCGACACCCATGTCTCGGCACACCCCAACGCCGGCCTGCCCAACGCCTTCGGTGAATACGACGAAAGCCCTGCCGAAATGGCCGCGGTGGTCGAGGAGTTCGCCGCCAGCGGGTTCCTCAACATCATCGGCGGTTGCTGCGGTACCACCCCGGGCCACATCCAGGCGATTGCCGAAGCGGTCGCCAAATACCCGCCGCGCGAAATTCCGGAAATCGCCAAGGCCTGCCGCCTGTCGGGCCTGGAGCCGTTCACCATCGACCGCCAGTCGCTGTTCGTGAACGTTGGCGAGCGTACCAACATCACCGGCTCCGCCAAGTTCGCCCGGCTTATCCGTGAAGAGAACTACACCGAAGCCCTGGAAGTCGCCCTGCAGCAGGTCGAAGCCGGCGCCCAGGTGATCGACATCAACATGGACGAAGGGATGCTCGACTCCCAGGCCGCCATGGTCCGCTTCCTCAACCTGATCGCTGGCGAACCGGACATCTCGCGCGTGCCGATCATGATCGACTCGTCGAAGTGGGAAGTGATCGAGGCGGGCCTGAAGTGCATCCAGGGCAAGGGCATCGTCAACTCCATTTCCATGAAAGAAGGCGTGGAGCAGTTCAAGCACCATGCCCGCCTGTGCAAACGCTACGGCGCCGCCGTGGTGGTCATGGCCTTCGACGAAGTGGGCCAGGCCGACACGGCTGCGCGCAAGAAGGAAATCTGCCAGCGCAGTTACGACATCCTGGTCAACGAAGTGGGCTTCCCGCCGGAAGACATCATCTTCGACCCGAACATCTTCGCCGTCGCCACCGGTATCGAAGAGCACAACAACTACGCCGTCGATTTCATCGAGGCCTGTGCCTACATTCGCGATCACCTGCCGCATGCGCTGAGCTCGGGCGGTGTGTCCAACGTGTCGTTCTCGTTCCGTGGCAACAACCCGGTGCGTGAGGCGATCCATTCGGTATTCCTCTACCACGCGATCCAGAACGGCCTGACCATGGGTATCGTCAATGCCGGCCAGCTGGAAATCTACGACGAAATTCCCGCTGCGCTGCGCGAAAAGGTCGAGGACGTGGTGCTCAACCGCACCCCGCACGGCACCGACGCCCTGCTGGCAATCGCCGAAGACTACCGCGGCGGCGGCGCCACCAAAGAGGTGGAAAACGAAGAGTGGCGCTCGCTGCCGGTGGAAAAACGCCTGGAGCACGCGCTGGTCAAGGGCATTACCGCATTCATCGTCGAGGACACCGAAGCCTGCCGCCAGCAGTGCGCACGCCCGATCGAAGTGATCGAAGGCCCGCTGATGAACGGCATGAACGTGGTCGGGGACCTGTTCGGCGCGGGCAAGATGTTCCTGCCCCAGGTGGTCAAGTCGGCCCGGGTGATGAAGCAGGCAGTGGCGCACCTGATCCCCTTCATCGAGGCCGAGAAAGGTGACAAGCCCGAAGCCAAAGGCAAGATCCTGATGGCCACGGTGAAAGGCGACGTGCACGACATCGGCAAGAACATCGTTGGCGTGGTGCTGGGCTGCAACGGTTACGATATCGTCGACCTTGGCGTGATGGTGCCGGCCGAGAAAATTCTGCAAACCGCTCGCGACGAAAAGTGCGACATCATCGGCCTCTCCGGCCTGATCACGCCGTCGCTGGACGAGATGGTCCACGTTGCCCGCGAAATGCAGCGCCAGGGCTTCACGCTGCCGCTGATGATCGGGGGCGCCACGACGTCCAAGGCGCATACCGCCGTCAAGATCGAACCGAAGTACAGCAACGATGCCGTGGTCTACGTCACCGACGCCTCGCGCGCGGTTGGCGTGGCTACCCAGCTGCTGTCCAGGGAGCTCAAGCCAGGCTTCATCGAGCGGACCCGCCAGGAGTACGTGGAAGTACGCGAACGCACCGCCAACCGCAGTGCCCGTACCGAGCGCCTGAGCTACGCCCAGGCCATCGCCGCCAAGCCGCAATACGATTGGGCCGGCTACCAGCCAGCGGTACCCTCCTTCACCGGCGTGAAGGTGCTGGAAGACATCGATCTGCGCACCTTGGCCGAATACATCGACTGGACACCGTTCTTCATTTCCTGGGACCTGGCCGGTAAGTTCCCGCGCATCCTCACCGACGAGGTGGTCGGCGAAGCGGCCACGGCGCTGTACAACGATGCCCGCGAAATGCTCGACAAGCTGATCGACGAAAAGCTGATCAGTGCCCGGGCGGTGTTCGGCTTCTGGCCGGCCAACCAGGTCGCCGATGACGATATCGAAGTCTACGGTGCAGATGGCCAGACCCTGGCCACCCTGCACCACCTGCGCCAGCAGACCATCAAGCCGGACGGCAAGGCCAACTGGTCGCTGGCCGACTTCGTCGCGCCCAAAGGCAGCGGCGTGACCGATTACGTGGGGGGCTTCATCACCACGGCCGGCATTGGTGCCGAGGAAGTGGCCAAGGCGTATCAGGACAAAGGCGACGACTACAGCTCGATCATGGTCAAGGCCCTGGCCGACCGCCTGGCCGAAGCCTGTGCCGAATGGCTGCACGAACAGGTGCGCAAGGAACACTGGGGTTATGCCCGCGACGAGCAACTGGACAACGAAGCGCTGATCAAGGAGCAGTACCGCGGCATCCGCCCGGCACCGGGCTACCCGGCCTGCCCGGACCATACCGAAAAAGAGACCCTGTTCCGCCTGCTCGATGGCACGGCCATTGGCGAAACCGGGCCAAGCGGCGTGTTCCTCACCGAGCACTTCGCGATGTTCCCGGCCGCGGCGGTCAGTGGCTGGTACTTCGCCCACCCGCAGGCGCAGTACTTTGCCGTGGGCAAGGTCGACAAGGACCAGATCGAGTGTTACAGCGCGCGTAAAGGCCAGGATGTCAGCGTCAGCGAGCGCTGGCTGGCCCCTAACCTGGGTTACGACAGCTGAGTCTGCCGGGGCCGCCTTGCGGCCCTTCGCGACACCTGGGGGCGGCTGCCCGGGCCCGGTTGCTTCGGCAGGTGCGGGCTCAGGTCGCGAACGGGTTGCACGGCAGTGGCAAACCCCACCTACACTGTCCCTGATTGCCTCTGATTATTCAGGAGCCACCATGGACGATTCCAGCCAAGGCAAACCGCCGACCTTCTGGCAGATGCTGCACAGCATCCTGGCCGCCGCCTTCGGCGTGCAAAGCGGCAAGAACCGCGCCCGCGACTTCACCCATGGCAAGGCAAGCCATTTCATCGTCATGGGCACACTGTTCACCTTGGTGTTCATTGCCGTGCTGATTGGCCTGGTGCAACTGGCGCTACACCTTTCCGCGCGTTAATCACGGGGCCGCAAAGCACAACGCCTGCGCAATGGCTGCCGCAGGCGCCGTGGCTGCATCACGGTCGGAAGGTTCAAGTCACTGGTGGCTGACCCAGTACACGGCGGTGACGACCACCAGCACGATCAGGCAGAGGATCGCCCAGGCATCGACGCTGCTGTCAGCTTTGCGGACCTTGGTTGAGTTTCCCATTGCATTGCCTCTTGTAGTGGTTATGGGAATGCACTTCACAACCAGCAGTTAAGACGAGCAATGCCCTTCTCTCAAGCAGGGTCTTTCAATATTCGACCGGCGACGTCAAAAACGGGTACTGGTAACTGGCAGGCCGCCCTTCGGCACTGTAACGCTGAAAATCCACGCCATAGTCGTCCCGCTCCAGCAGTTTCAGCCAACGCCTGGCCTTGGCCTGGTCAATCACCTGCATGACCGGCGCCGTGTGTACACCCAAGCCATCACGGCCCAGCGCCAGCCCCTGGGCATCATCGTGCAGCATCACCATGGCCCAGCCACCGAGGGTGAAATGCCCACCCAACAGCACGCTCAGGCGGCCGTCGATGCGTGCACGCAGCGCCTCGGGCGAGCTGTTCACAGCACCGAACAGCACGTCACGCCCCGGCGTATGGCCGGCTTCCTGGAAAGCTTGCATGGCGCCGAAGGCCATTTCGTCATTGGCCGACCACACCAGGCCGATGTTCGGGTAACGCTGCAGCAGCAGCTGTGCCTGCTCGTAGGCCCGCTGTCGGCTCCAGCCGCCATATACCACCTGGCGCAAGCGCACCTGGGGGAAATCGGCCAGCGCCCTGCGCATGCCCTGCTCGCGCAGTTGCGAGGCCGGCGTGGTCTTGACGCCGACAAACGCCAGCAACTCCACCGGGCCATGGCCACGTGGCAATTGCGCGACCATCTGATGCAACATCTCGAAACCCGCCTGTTCGTCATTGCTGGTCAGTGTGCCCAGTGGCGCGGCGAACTTGTCGGGCTGGGCCAGGATACTGCGCTCCTGGCTGGCCGTGAGGCCATTGTTCACCAGCAGCAGCTTCACCCCCGTGCCGCGCGACAGGCGCAGGATTTCCGGCGCCACGTATTGCTCGTTGACCACCACCAGGTAATCGGGCCGCTGCGCCGCGGTGAGTATCGCCCTGGCCTGGGTCAACGCCTGGTCGGGGTTGCGCTCGGTGTATTGCACGCGCAGGGTCATGCCCAGCTCCTGGGCGGCGGCCTGCATGAACCGGCTGTAGCTGTTCCAGAACGTCTCGTTGGACAGCCCCGGGTTGAGGAACACCACCGAAGCCGGTTGTGCGCTCGCCGCCAGCGGCAAGGCAAGACAAATGCTTTGGCACAACGCCTTCAACATAGGCTGGCATCCCTGTAACGCAAACCGCGGATTATACCCGCCGCGCCGGTATACTGGGCACAAATGGCAGTCAGTCTCACATAGTCCATTTGGTTCTTTTCATATGCAAAAACATCACTTTAGCGCATAAACGCAACCTGCTATCGTTCCCCGGCTCCGTACCGGAGTGCGCGGCCGTGCGCGCGAATAGCTGCATGCCTGAGACAGGACTTTTATGTACGTATACGACGAGTACGATCAGCGGATCATCGAGGACCGCGTCAAGCAGTTCCGTGATCAGACCCGCCGCTACCTGGCCGGTGAGCTGAGCGAAGAAGAATTCCGCCCTCTGCGCCTGCAGAACGGCCTATACATCCAACGTTTCGCGCCGATGCTGCGTGTCGCCGTGCCGTACGGCCAGCTGAACGCCACCCAGGTTCGCACCCTGGCCAAGATCGCCCGCGACTACGACAAGGGCTACGCCCACATTTCCACCCGGCAGAACGTGCAGTACAACTGGCCGGCGCTGGAAGATGTTCCGGACATCCTTGCCGAGCTGGCCAAAGTGCAGATGCACGCGATCCAGACCAGCGGCAACTGCCTGCGCAACACCACCACCGACCAGTTCGCCGGGGTTGCTGCAGACGAGGTCATCGACCCGCGGCCATGGTGCGAAATCGTGCGCCAGTGGACCACCTTCCACCCGGAATTCGCCTTCCTGCCGCGCAAATTCAAGATTGCCATCAATGGCTCGCAGGAAGACCGTGCCGCCATCGAAGTGCACGATATCGGCCTGGAGCCGGTGCGCAATGCGGCCGGTGAGCTGGGCTTCCGCGTATTGGTAGGCGGCGGCCTGGGGCGTACCCCGGTGGTCGGCTCGTTCATAAACGAATTCCTGCCGTGGCAAGACCTGATCAGCTACCTCGACGCCATCCTGCGCGTGTACAACCGTTACGGTCGCCGTGACAACAAGTACAAGGCGCGGATCAAGATCCTGGTCAAGGCCCTGACCCCGGAAGTGTTCGCCGAAAAGGTCGAGGCCGAAATGGTCCACCTGCGTGGCGGCAGCACTACCCTGACCGAAGCCGAAGTGCAGCGGGTATCGCGCCACTTCGTCGACCCCGAATACCTGGCCCTGGACAACGTCGACTTCGCCGCCCAGGACGCTGAGTACCCTGGCTTCGCCCGCTGGCGCTCGCGCAACACCCGCGCTCACAAGCGGCCGGGTTACGTGGCCGTTACCCTGTCGCTCAAACCCACCGGGGTGGCCCCGGGTGACCTGACCGACAAGCAGCTGGACGCCGTGGCCGACCTGGCCGAGCGCTACAGCTTCGGCTTCCTGCGTACCTCGCACGAGCAGAACATCATCCTGGCCGATGTTGAGCAGCGCCAACTGCACGCGCTGTGGCTGGAATTGCGCGAAAGCGGCTTCGCCACCCCGAACATCGGCCTGCTGACCGACATCATCTGCTGCCCGGGCGGTGATTACTGCTCGCTGGCCAATGCCAAGTCGATCCCGATTGCCGAGTCCATCCAGCGCCGCTTCGACGACCTGGACTACCTGTTCGACATCGGCGAAATCGACCTGAACATTTCCGGCTGCATGAACGCCTGCGGCCACCACCACGTGGGCCACATCGGCATCCTCGGCGTGGACAAGAAAGGTGAGGAGTTCTACCAGGTGTCGCTGGGCGGCAACGCTGCACGCGGCGCAAGCCTGGGCAAGATCCTCGGCCCGTCCTTCGCCCAGGATGACATGGCCGATGTGATCGAAAAGCTGATCGCGGTGTACGTCGAGCAACGTACCGAGGAAGAGCGTTTCATCGACACCTACCAGCGTATCGGTATCGACCCCTTCAAGGAACGCGTCTATGCAGCGAATCATTAAGAACAATCAGATCGTCGACGAAACCTGGCACCTGCTGCCCAAGGAAACGGCTTTCGACGAGCTGACCAACTGCGACGACTACATCGTTCCGCTGCAGATGTGGCGTGACCATGCCCATGTGCTCAAGGCCCGCGACGGCGGCCTTGGCGTGTGGCTGGACAGCGACCAGGAAGCCGAAGAAATCGGTGAAGACGTGCAGTACTTCCAGGTCATCGCCTTGAACTTCCCCGCCTTCACCGACGGGCGCAGCTACTCCAATGCGCGCCTGCTGCGTGACCGCTACGGCTTCAAGGGCGAGCTGCGTGCCATTGGTGACGTACTGCGCGACCAGTTGTTCTACATGGCCCGTTGCGGTTTCGATGCATTCGCCATCCGTGCCGACAAGGACCCGGAAGACGCATTGCAGGGCCTCAAGGACTTCTCGGTGACCTACCAGGCCGCTACCGACGAGCCGCTGCCGCTGTTCCGTCGCCGCTGATTGCCACCTGCAACACCACGGCCCGCCGCAATGGCGGGCCGTTTCATTTGTACCCGCCGGTACCGCTCAACCCTGCCCCAGCTTCCTCCCAGCCCACCCACGCCTGCGCCCTTTTGTCTGGGGATCAAATGTCCTTGGTCGAACCCCGCCTTAATCAAACCGCATCAAACTTGCACACTGCTCCACACTCAAACAACGGACGGGGCTGCACCCCCTGGCTGAATTCCAGCCCCTTCCCTCACCTAGCAGGAGCCACCTCATGAGCATTCCATCTTTTGGTCTCGGTACTTTTCGCCTCACAGGCCAGACGGTCATCGACTCGGTCAAGGCCGCCCTCGAGCTGGGCTACCGGGCCATCGACACCGCGCAGGTCTACAAGAACGAAGCAGAGGTCGGCCAGGCCATCGCCGAGAGCGGTGTACCACGCGGTGAGTTGTTCATTACCACCAAGATCTGGGTCGACAACTATGCCCATGACAAGCTGCAAGACAGCTTGAAGGAAAGCCTGAAAAAACTGCGCACCGACTACGTGGACCTGTTGCTGATCCACTGGCCAGCCCCGGGCAACGGCGTTGACCTGCCCGCCTACATGGCCGCCTTGGCCGAGGTCAAGAAAGCGGGCCTGACCCGCCAGATCGGGGTGTCGAACTTCAATATCGCGTTGACCGAGCAAGCCATCGAGGTGGTGGGCAAAGGCGAAATCGCCACCAACCAGATCGAGCTCAGCCCGTACTTGCAGAACAGCAAGCTCGCTGCCTACCTCGAAGCGCAAGGCATCACTGTCACGTCCTACATGACCTTGGCCTACGGCAAGGTGCTGAAGGACCCGGTGCTGACCGAGATCGCCACCAAGCACAAGGCCACCGTGGCCCAGGTTGCCCTGGCCTGGGCCCTGCAACTGGGCTACGCGGTGATCCCCTCGTCGACCCAGCGCGAGAACCTGGCCAGCAACCTGTTGGCCCGTAGCCTGAAGCTGGATGACCAGGACATGGCACGCATCGCCACGCTGGAACGCAATGGCCGTGAAGTCAGCCCGCCGGGCCTTGCCCCTGATTGGGACTGAGACACTCTGCAGGGGGGCATGGGACCGAGCGCCACTTTGCACGGCCAAGCCGTGTACAGTACGCCTACAACAATGCCCACAAAGGAGCCCGGCCCATGAGCGTAACGCTGTCCCCCCTGCACATCGACTGCGATTTCGATTCTGGCAATATCCAGGTACTGGATGCCAGCAACCCGGCGCAGGTGCGCCTGGCCATCCGCCCGGACACCCACAGCGACCATTACCAGTGGTTCCACTTCAGGGTCAGCGGGCTGACGCCGGGCCAGGTCCACCGCTTCAGCCTCGACAACGCCTCTGGCGCTTCGTACAAGCATGCCTGGAGCGGCTACAACGCCGTTGCCAGTTACGACCAGCAACGCTGGTTCCGGGTACCCAGCCAGTTCGATGGCAGCGCGCTTTCGTTCGAGCTCAAGGCTGAGCAGCCGCAGGTCTGGTTCGCCTACTTCGAACCATACCCGCGCGCCCGCCACAACCAGTTGATCGAGCGGGCCCGGCAACTGCCCGGTGTCGAATTGCTGGCCAGCGGCCGCAGCGTGCAAGGCCGGGACATTCCCCTGCTACGGGCGGGTGATGGTGCCGAGGGCAAGCGCAAGCTATGGCTGATCGCCCAGCAACACCCCGGCGAGCACATGGCCGAATGGTTCATGGAGGGCGTGATAGACCGCCTGCAGGCTAACGACACGGTGATCCAGCAACTGCTGGGCAAAGCCGATCTGTACCTGATCCCCAACATGAACCCCGACGGCGCCTTCCTTGGCCATCTGCGCACCAACTTCAAAGGCAAGGACCTCAACCGTGCCTGGCAGGACGCCAGTGTCGAACTCACCCCGGAAGTGTTCTTCGCCCAGGCGCAGATGAAGCAATATGGTGTGGACGCCTTCATCGACGTGCACGGTGATGAAGAAATCCCCCATGTATTCACGGCGGCGTGCGAGGGCAACCCAGGCTACACACCCCGGCTGGCAAAGCTCGAGGCGCAGTTCCGCAGCACCCTGTGCAGCCTTACCCGCGACTTCCAGACGGTACATGGCTACACCCGCGACGAGCCTGGCCAGGCGAACACCACCCTGGCCTGCAATGCGGTGGGCATGGCGTACGACTGCCTGTCGCTGACCCTGGAAATGCCATTCAAGGACCATGATGATGCGCCCAACGCCGCCACCGGCTGGTCGGGCGCGCGCTCCAAGGCACTGGCCGGCGCCGTGCTGGAGACGCTGGCAGGCATGCTTGGCGACTTGCGCTGACCCCGCGGCTGGCGCATGCCTTCAAAACTGCACATCCAGGATCACACTGTCGGTATAGCTGGCCGCGGGCGGCGTGGCCTGGTCGGTGTAGACCTTGGCGTTGTAGTTGAACACCTGGCTGCCGGTGCCGGTACCGGCACCGGGGTTCACATCCGCATCAGTGCTCGCGCGGCGTGCCGCACCGACCGCGCCCCACCGCACCGTACCGGCACCCTTGAAAATGTCGTATGCCAGGTAATTGCTGGTGGTAGATTTCATGCGCCGCCTGCCATTGGCCACGTTCTGCCCGTCGTCCAGGCCAACCGTGTAGTTGCTGCCCTTGGTGCAGGACACACTCAGGCTCTGGCTGACCGTGGCGAACCCTGCCACCACCGGGGCACTGCCGAAGTTGATGTTGGGCGTGGTGATCTGGCAATCGTTGGTCACTGTCAGGCTCACGGTCAGGGTCTTGCTGCCTGAACCGATGTCGCGCCCAAGGCAGGCGCCGAGCAAGCCAATGCCCGAACAGTAGTCCCAGCTCCAGGCAATGGTCAGGGTTTCCTGGTACAGGCCAGCGGCGACATTGCTACCCACCTGGGTGCGCATGTACAGCGGCACCGATTTGGGGGTGGTGCCGCCGAGCAAACCCAACAGGTCGAGAATGCCGGTACGGGCGAAGTCATAGGCCACGCCGCGGGCAATCGGGTAATTGGTGGTGTTGTCGCCGTACACCGTGTAAGGAATCACATCCCCCGTCGGGCCTACCAGGCCGCTGCTGGGCGACGTGATAGTGAGATAGAAATGGTCGCTGTTGCTCAGCACGCTCAGCAGCGACCCTGTGCACTGCAACCCCGAGTTCAGGGTCGAGGCGTTCTGTGCCGTGGTGCGCACCTGCGTGGAATTGAGGCTGCCGAACGCGGCCGGCAGGGTCGCCACCGATGAGCACAACCCCCAGGCGGCCCCCATCGGCAACCACAGCAAGCTTGCCAGCAGGCCCCGCTGCCAGGCCATCATCGGCACACCAACGGCCCAAGCAATGGGATCGAACCTTGCGCTTCGGGGAAGTCGAACTCGACCTGGCAGCGCCCGCCCCCCTCCAGCGCGACCTGCAGGCGGTTGCGTGGCGACAGGTTCTCCAGGTACACCAGCCCGTCCCAACCGACCACAGCCTGGCTGCCCGATTGCTCGTGGGTCACCCGGCTGCCCAGCTTCAGCGGCTGCTGGCTGGCATCGACCAGCTCGATGCTCGCCGCCAGTACCCGTTTCAGCGGGAACTCCAGCAGGTAGCCACTGCCGCGGCGCACGGCCACACGCTGCTCCACATTCGGCGCCAGCACATCGGGCGGCAGGTCCATGGGGTCGATCTCGTACTTGCCGCGGTAGTAGCCACTGCTGTACGGCACCAGCAGGTGGCCGCTGGCATCGGTACGGCCGACCTCCTGGTTTTCATAGCGCACCGGTACATTGGCATAGCCGTCGGTACTGACCACGACGAAAGCGTCGTCGATCCGGTTGGCGGCGAACAGCCCATCCATCCATACCAGCGAACCACTGGCATCGGCCCAGCGGGTCGTTGCGCCGCTGCTGCCATATACGCCGGCCTGTAGCTGTACCGACTGCAAGCGCCAGGTCACATCGGCCTGGCGATAGGCATCGCGGTCGCTCCCCTGGGCATAGCCGAGGTTATAGCCCACGCCGCTGCCTACCGGCACGGCGCGCCCGTAATTGACCCGCTGCAGGGTTTCACCGGTGTTGCTGCGTTCCAGGCCTAGCGCCAGCGTGCCATGGGTGTCGAACGGAATCACCATTTGCGCCTGCACGGCCCACTGCCCGCCAGCGATTTCGCGGTTGGCCGACAGGTACACACTGCTGCTGCCTGACAACGGCCTGCTGTAGCTCAGGTTGATCAGCCGGGTACGCGTGCCGTCTGCAGCGCGCACGTCAAAGTAGCCGGCACCGACATTGCCGTACCTGTCAAGGTTGAGGCTGAGGCTGACCTGCTCGCTGCGTGTGCTTGCCTGTATGTCCGGGGTGTCGACCCGGCTCAGGTCGGCATAGTCGGCACGCCGTTGCAGGCGCTGGTAGCTGAAACCGAAGCGCTGGCTGTTGTATTGGTAACCCAGCGCGACCTGCTGCCCCTGATCGCCGTCGAAACGGCTCTGCGCGAGCGCGGCATTGAGCACACCGAAGTTGCCCAGCCGCAGGTTGCCACCCAGGCCACCCAGCATCAGCGAGGCAGCGGTTTCAAGGTGGGTTTCCACGGTGAACGTGTCGCTTACCCCATGGCGCAGGCTGGCGCTGGCCGCCCCCGCGCCGTAGGCAAAGTCCCGCACACCGTAGTCACGCCTCAGGCTCCCGGCCGCTATCGAATAGTCTGACAGGCCTTTTTGCAACAGGCTGCTGGTGACGTAGAACGGCAAGGTGGTGGAAACCTGCCGGCCCAGGGCATCGGTGGTGACCACCACTGCTTCGCCGGCGCCGTTGATGAACGGCACGTTGGTCAGCGTGTAGGGGCCTGGCTGCAATTCGTTGGAACTGGCCTTGTAGCCGTTGATGAACAGGTCGAGCGAGGTCGGTACCGCGGCTTCGCCGGCAAAGGCCGGCAAGGGGTAAGTGACCAGGTCCGGCCGCGCGGCGAAGTCGCGCGACAGTTGCACGCCGCCCACCCGGACCGAACGGGTCCAGGGCAGTGCCCCGGTAACGAAATCGCCGGCCTCGTAGGTCAACAGGCGCTGCTCGTCGGTGAAGCGCCAGGTGGTGTCGTAGCGCAGGAAGCCCCGCCTTGCCGGGTCGGCCTGCGCGCCATTGAACGATTGGCGCCATTGCCCGGTGCTGGCGAAGGTGCCCCAGCCGTTGAACACGCGCAGTTCGTTCCAGGCCGCCAGGTAGGTGCCGCCGTCATCGGTGTCGTTCAGGTACAGGTCGTAGTTGAACAACGCGCCGAAGCTGCTCCGCGCATCGCTGGGCGGGTACAGGTTACGATCGCCGACCTGCTGCTCGGGCAACCAGGCCGCCGGCACCTGCAGCAACAGCAGCAGGTTCCGGCTGTCGTAATCGGCGTGCAGCCCGCTCACCGCGTCGAGGGCGACCTCGCCCTGCGGGTCGCCGGGCAGTGTCACGCCCGCCGCACGCAACACGGCGCTGTCCAGGTACAACTGGCCGGCCCGCTGCTGCACCGGCACCAGCTCAGCCTTGGGCATGCGGTTCACCATCAGGTCGAGGAACAGCGTGGCGTCGGCGATGGCGGACAGCTCCGTGGGCGGCGGCGGCAGGTCGTCGGCCAGCGCCAGCGCTGGGCCAAGCACGGCCAACTGCAGGCACCCGCAGCGCAACCTTAGCGCTAGCCATTTCACACACGGTATCCAACCATTGCCGGGTCCTCCTTGGCCCCTGCGCTGCATTCTGGTGCGGGTTCACTGCCCCTGGGGTAGGGTGTCGGCCGTGGCCTGGCCGTTGACCCGGCCTTGCAGCACACTGCCTGTATTCGGCGCCACGGGTGCCGGCCAACGCATACTCGCGCCCGGCAGCACATAGCCCAGCAAACCTTCGACCAGCGCCTTGCGCTGGCCGCCCTGCTGCAGCACCACGTCGGTCAGCCGTGCATGCACCGGGCCGGTATTGCGCAGCTCCACATAAGGCTTGCCCTGCACCGTGACAGGCCGCCAGCTCAACTGGGGCTTGCCCACGCTGGCGGCGGTGCGGCGGCCCTCGGGGTCCGCCTTGCCCCACAGCCCTTCGCCGTAGACGAACAGCGGTACGGAATAGCGCATCTGCAGCCGAATGGCGGCCGTGGTGCCGGGGCCGGCCTTGTCGAGCGGGATGGCCGGCGGAATTTCGTCGATGATGATGCGATAGGCCTTTTCCTGGCCGGCAGGTGAAGGGCCGGTGCGGGTCAGGCGGATCAATTGCTTCTGCCCAGGAGGAATATTGGCCACCGGGGGGCTGCCGATGATCTCGCGCTGGGCCTGGAACTGCTCCTGGTAACGCCCTTGGTGCCAGGCAAACACCCGCACCTGCAAGTTGGCAGCCTCGGTACCGCGGTTTTCCAGCCACAGTGCGCCGGCCTTCTGGTCGGCCTCCAGCACCGGGTCGATCGGCCAGATCAACACCGAGGTGGCTGCACCAGCCGGCAGGCTGGCCAGCCACCACAACCCGATCAGCCCTCGCGCCCACTTCGCGCCTACTGCCATCAAGCTCTCCTTAGCACTGGTCATTGGCGCCGCTGGCGTTCACCAGGTCACCATCACTTGCACAACATCGGTATAAGTCCCTGCCGGCAGCTTACCGGTCAGCTGAACCCGCCCATACACCGGCAGCTTGATCGCCGTGGCGTCGCTGTAGCTCACTGTGGCGCTCTGCCCTATGCCCAACGGCTGGCTGTAGGCGGCATCCCGGTACAACTGGTAGGCCAGGACCTGGCTGCCGCTGGTGTTCTTCAGATAGCGCGTGCCGCTGGTACTGTTCTGGCCACCGCCCAGGCTCATGCTCACCGCCACACCCGGGGTGCACTGGAAGGTCACCGTGGTGCCGCCCAGTGAGGTACTGAGCACGCTGGTGGACAACGCCGACTGGGTGCCATAGTTCAGCACCCCATACTGGCTGACACCGCCCACCACCAGGCAACCGGCAGCGACCTGCGCCGCGACCGTGAAGGTGCTGGTAGTGGCCGCATCCAGTGGCGCCGCCAGTAGCGCACCAAGGCCAGCCAGGCCCACCGTCAGCCAATGGCGCATGGCTCAGAACGACAACTCGACGGCTACCGTGTCGGTGTACACCCCAGCCGGCAACCCGGCCTTGCCACGCGCCTGGCCGTACAGGTTGACGGTTTGCGCCACACCGGTACTGGTTGGCAGGGTGATGGTGCCATCGATGGCCAACACGGTGGTGCGCCCGGAGTCGGTATAGAAGTCGTAGGGCACGAAATTCCCCGCGCCGTCAGCCAGTGCACGGGTGCCGCCGGTCGATTGGCCGTCATGCGACCCTGCACGCACGCGAATCGCCGGCACCGTGCCCGCCGAGCACAGGATGCTCAGCGCGCCACCGCTACCCAGCACCTGTGCGTTGGCCGTGGTGAACAAGGCATCCTGGGTGCCGAAATCCAGCGAGCCGAAGTTCAACCCCGAGGTGCCTGAGCTGCCATTGACCTGGCAGGCCGCCGTCAAGGTCAGCGTCGAGTTGATGGTCCCGGTCACCGTGGCGGCCTGGGCCTGCGTGGCCAGGGCCAAACCCAGGCCGGCGAGGATGCAGCATGAAAGGGTCGTTCGCATCGGAGTCTCCTTGCGTGGTTACCAGTCCAGGGTCACCCGGAGGGTGTCGCGGTACAGCCCGGCTGGCAGCGCGCGCGGTTGCGCCACAACCACGCCATAGATGGGGATCGGTATCTGTTGCGTGCTGCTGATGGTGAAGGCCCGTGCCTGGCCAATGCCGTAGCGGCTGTTGCCGCCCGGGTCGAGTGCCAGTTGATAAGGAATCAGCTGGCTGCCGTTGCTGAGGCGGCGAATGCCGTCGTCGCCATGCATGCCACCATTGATGCGCACGTTGAATGCACGCACTTCGGGGGTGCAACTGATTTGCAGGCTGCCCTCGCCGCCTGCTTCATCCACCCGGCTACGCAGCGGCTGGTCCCAGTTCGGGCCCCGCTCGCCGAAGTCCAGCAAGCCCGGGTTGGCCAGGGTCGCCGGTTGCGCTTCGTTGCTGCTGATCTGGCAGGCGGCGCTGATCACCAGCCGCGCCTGAATGAAGCCAGTGGCGCTGCCATGCGCTGCACCGCCTGGTACCAGTAAAGGCCCCAGGGTCAACAGCAGGATCGAGGTGCGGTTCATGGCTGCGCGTCCTTGTGCATGGCAGCATCCTCACCAAGTGACCGTGACTTTCAACAGGTCGGCGTACAGGCCGGCTTTCGGCACCCAGGCCAGCGTGTCGATTCGCGCATACAGCGGCAATTCGGCCGAGCCGCTATCGGGCACCCGGGCCGCCTGCGCAACGTTCACTGGCAGTGGCTCGCGCCAGGCCGCGTCGCGATAGAGCCGATAAGGAATAGGCCGGCCCGGGGCGTCGTCGCTGGCCAGGTAACGCACGTCGCCAGTGCCGCCGTGCTGGCCGCCGTCGACCTGTACTTGATAAGGCGTGTCGGGGTTGCACTCAAGGCGCGGGGGGCGCTGGCTCAGCAACACCCCGGCCAGCGGTGCCGCCGGGCCATCCAGCCGCGGCGCAGCACCCAGGTCGATTCGCCCAGCAGCCTGCGCGCCCGCGTCGCGGGCCTGGGTGACCAGAATGCAGCCGCGCTGCACCAGTACCCGCACCTCCACCAGGAAGTCTGCCGCTGCCCCAGCGTTGCTCAGTAACAGGCCAAACAACCCGGCCAGTAAGCGCTCCTTCACCTTGTTGTCCTTATCGCTCTATGCTCAGTTGAGCCTAGCAGCAAGGCACGGCGCCAAAAGCTGCAACCGACCGTTTTTTGGTATTAGCAACAAAGCGATAGCGTTCGATGAAAAAAAACCTGCAAGGGGCAGAACCCATCGTGATTCACAGACCTCAAATGGCCAGAAGCCGGCGAATGGGCCGATATTCTGATAAGGTGTACCTCCATCATCCTGCCTCAAACTCGTGCGGCAAGCATGGACCGACAAGACAGGAGCTTTCAATTGATGACTGCAGATAGCACGCTCGCCCAAGCCGTGGAGCGTTGCGCTCAGGAACCGATCCAGGTGCCCGGCAGCGTCCAGCCCCACGGTTTCCTGCTGGTCGTCGACGAAGCCGACTTGCGGGTACTCCAGGCCAGTGAAAACGTCGAACAGTGGCTGGGCAAGCCGGCCAGGGAGCTTATCGGTTGCCATTTCGCCGAGCTGGTCAGTGGCGGGTTCGACTTGCGCATGCACCTTTCGCGGTTACCCGAAGACGAAGTATTCCCCTTTCACATTGGTGATGTGCACCTGTGCGAAGGGGCACCGCACACCGCCGCCTTGCACCTGCTGGCCCACCGTCACGATCAGGTGCTGATCGCCGAACTCGAACCACCGCGGCTGCCGTCCGACCTCACCGGGCAAGGCGATTACTACCCGCTGGTGCGCAACTTCGTCAGCACCCTGCACCTGGCCGGCAGCCTTGAAGAGCTGCTGCAGCAAACGGTGGTTCAACTCAAGCGCATCACCGGTTTTGGCCGGATCAAGGCTTACCGCTTCGATGCAGAAGGCAATGGCCAGGTTCTGGCAGAGGTCGCCGACCCGGGCTACCCAAGCTACCTGGGGTTGTGCTTTCCGGCCTCGGACATCCCGCGCCAGGCGCGCGAACTGTACAGGGTCAACCGTATCCGTGTGATCGAGGACGCCAACTACCAGCCTTCGCCGCTGCTGCCGGCAGCCAACCCGCGTACCGGCAAGGCGCTGGACATGAGCTTTGCGACACTGCGCAGCGTTTCACCGGTGCACCTGCAATACATGCGCAACATGGGTACCCTGGCGTCGATGTCCCTGTCGATCGTGGCCGATGGCGAGTTGTGGGGGCTGATCTCTTGCCACCATCAGCAACCCAGGCCTGTAGATTTGCGTACGCGCACCGCCTGCGAGCTACTGGCCAGCGTGCTGTCGTTGCAGGTCGAATCCCGCGAGTCACATGCCAGCACCAGCAAGGTCCTGGAACTGCGCCAGCACATTGTCCGCATGATTTCGTCCATGGCCGACCATGACAGCGTCAGCGATGGCCTGCGCGAGGTGCCCGAAGTCCTGTTGGCCTTTGCCGACGCCCAGGGCGCCGCGGTGATCTCGGCAGAGCGCTGCCACCTGTTCGGCCAGACGCCACCCACCGCCCAGGTCACGGCGCTGGTGCACTGGCTGAGCCAACGTGGCGACGAACATGTATTTTGCACCGACAACGTGCGCCGCGACATCGACGAGTTGCCCGAGCTGGCAGACCATGCCGGTGGCGTTCTGGCCGTCGCGATTTCGCAGATCCATTCGCACTACCTGCTGTGGTTCCGCCCCGAACAGGTACGCACGGTGAATTGGGCAGGCCAGCCGACCAAGCAGGTGGGGCCGCAGGGCAACCTCGACCCGCGGCACAGTTTCGAGCGCTGGCAGGAGCGACTGCATGGCTACTGCGCACCTTGGGAGCCACTGGTGGTCGAGGGCGTACAGGAGCTGCGCACCGCAGTGCTTGGCATTGTGCTGCGCAAGGCCGAAGAGTTGGCACAGCTGGCCGGTGAACTGCGCCGTTCCAACAAGGAACTCGAGGCGTTTTCGTACAGCGTTTCCCACGACCTGCGCGCGCCGCTGCGGCACATTGCCGGCTATACCGAGCTGCTCGGCGAAATCGAGGGCGCAGGGTTGAGCGAGCGTGGCCAGCGCTTCCTGCAGCACATCGGTGAAGCCGCCAATTTCGCCGGCAGCCTGGTGGACAACCTGCTCAACTTCTCGCAAATGGGCCGCTCTGCCCTGCGCATGTCCGATGTCGACCTGAACGCCCTGGTCGAGGCTATCCGCAGCGAACTGGCGCCCGATTACCAAGGCCGCGAGATCATCTGGGACATCGCGCCACTGCCGAAGGTGATCGGGGACCCGGCATTCATCAACCTGGCATTGCACAACCTGATCGCCAATGCCATCAAGTACACCCGCGGTCGTGAGCCCGCGCGCATTTCGATCAGCGCCGAGCAACACCCGGACGAAACCGAAATCTGTATCCGCGATAACGGCGTGGGCTTCGACATGGCCTACGCCAACAAGCTTTTCGGGGTATTCCAGCGCCTGCACCGCATGGAAGAGTTCGAAGGCACAGGGATTGGCCTGGCAAGCGTGCGCCGTATCATCGAGCGCCATGATGGCCGTGTCTGGGCCGAGGGCCAGATCGACCATGGCGCCAGTTTCCACTTTTCTCTACCGCGCCAACCCGCGACTACCCGAGGCACCTGAACAATCATGCTCAAACCCATCCTGCTGGTCGAAGACAATCCACGAGACCTGGAGTTGACGCTTTTGGCTCTGGAGCGTAGCCAGTTGGCCAACGAGGTCATCGTCCTGCGCGACGGTGCCGAGGCGCTGGACTACCTGTTGCGCCGCAACGCCTATGCCGATCGTGATGACGGCAACCCTGCTGTAATGCTGCTGGACCTGAAGCTACCCAAAGTCGACGGCCTGGAGGTGCTCAAGGAAGTGCGCGCCACTGCCGAGCTGCGTAGTATCCCCACGGTCATGCTGACCTCGTCCCGCGAAGAGCCCGACCTGCTGCGCGCCTACGAGCTAGGGGTGAACGCGTATGTGGTCAAACCCGTGGAATTCAAGGAATTCGTCGCCGCCATTTCCGACCTGGGCATCTTCTGGGCCGTACTGAATGAACCACCACCTGGCTCGCTGCGGCTGAACCGTCGCGGTAGCAATTGAGGCCGCCGCAACGATGCCGCAAACGCCGTTGAAACTACTGATGGTCGAAGACAGCTCGATGGACGCCGAGCTGACCTTGATGCGCCTGGAGCGCAGCGGGCTGCATGTGCAATCGCATCTGGTATTCGACCATACGGGGGTCGAGCATGCCCTGAAGCAGGACCACTACGACCTGATCCTTTGCGACTGCGTGCTGCCGGGCTCGTCCGGCACCGAGGTGCTGGCCATCGCCCAGCGCCTGGCTGCCGATACCCCGTTCATTTTTCTCTCCGGGATCTACGGCGAAGAGCATGCCGTGGAAATGATCCGCCTGGGCGCTACCGACTATGTGCTGAAGAAGAACCTGCCGCTACTGCCCAAGGCGGTACGCCGGGCAATGACCGAAGTGCAGGAGCGCCAGCGCCGGCGCCGCGCCGAGGAGGCACTGGTCGATGTCGAGGCGCGGGCGCGCATCGCCATCGACGCCGCAGGCATGGGCACCTGGGACCTGCGCCCGCAAGATGGCTCGTTGATATGGGACGAGCGCTGCAAGACCCTGTTCGGCCTGCCCGCCAGCATGGAAATGACCATGCAGGTGTTCTACGACGGCATCTACCCAGACGACCTTGCGCTGGTGCGCAATGCCGTCGAATACGCCATGCTGCCCGAAAGCGGTGGCCAATACCGGGTGGAATTTCGCACTGCCCAACCCAGTGGCCAGGAGCCGCGCTGGTTGCTCAGCAGTGGCCAGAGCCAGTTCGTGAACGGCCAGTGCGTGCGCTTTTCCGGCGTGCTGCAAGACATCAACACCCAGCGCCTGGCCACCCAGGCACTGCGCCAGCTCAACGAGATGCTGGGCGAGCGGGTGGAACGCCGTACCCGTGAACGCGACCGCGCCTGGGAGCTGTCACAGGATCTGCTGGCAGTGCTGAACAAGGACCTCACCCCGGTGGCGCTGAACCCCGCCTGGGAAGCCAGCCTGGGCTTTTCCCGCGAGCGCCTGAGCCAGTCGTCGCTGTTGCACCTGTTGCCCGACAGCGATCAGGAACTGCTGTTGACCGAACTGGCCGCGCTCGCGCACGGCCGTACCAGCGTGCGTTTCGTTGGCCGCATCCTTCACGCCAGTGGCCAGCAACGCTGGCTGTCGTGGGTCGTGGTCCCCGAAGACACCCTGCTTTACGTGGTCGCCCGGGACATCACCAGCGAGCGCGAAACCGCGCTGGGCCTGGCCGAAGCCAATGCCCGCCGCGCGAGCAGATCGATGAGCGCGAGCGCATCGAGGCCGCCTTGCAGCAGATGCAACGCCTGGAAGCGGTCGGCCAGCTGACTGCCGGCGTGGCGCACGACTTCAACAACCTGCTGACCGTGATCCTCACCGGTGCCAGTTTCCTTGAGCGCGATCTGACCCGGGGCGACCTGGACAAAGCCCGGTCGCGCCTCAAGCATGTTCGCGAAGCGGGTGAGCGCGGTGCCAAGTTGACCTCGCAATTGCTCGCCTTCTCCCGTCGCCAGCGCCTGGAACCGGTACCGCTGAACCTCAACCGCACCCTGGCGGGCCTTGAGGAACTATTACGCCGCACCTTGGGCGGCAATATCTCGGTGCGCCTGGACCTGGACCCAAGCCTGTGGCAGGCGCTGACCGACCCGACCCAGACTGAAATGATCATTCTCAACCTGGCCATCAATGCCCGCGATGCCATGCCCGATGGCGGCCAGTTGATCCTGGCGACCCACAACACCTGCATCGACAACCCCCCACAGCGCCCGGAAGACCCTGAGCGAGGCGAATACGTGATGCTGAGCATTCGCGACACCGGGTGCGGCATGAGCGAAGAGGTGGTGGCCAAGGTGTTCGAGCCGTTCTTCACCACCAAGGATATCGGCAAGGGTTCAGGGCTTGGGCTGGCCCAGGTCTTTGGTTTCGCCAAACAGTCCGGTGGTGGTGTGCGCATCGACACCAAGCCAGGGCGTGGTACCGAGGTGGCGGTATACCTGCCAGCAGTGAAAGACCGCGCGGTCAGTGAACCGGCAGCTGCCGTGCTCAGCCTTTCGATCAACGATAGCGGCCGTAACCGGACCGTACTGCTGGTGGACGATGACCACCTGGTACGTGACATGCTCGGCGATGTACTGCGCCAGTACGGCTACCAGGTGCGCCAGGCGCACAGCGGCGAACAGGCACTGGCGTTGCTGGATGACGAGATCGACTTGCTGCTGACCGATTTCGCCATGCCGGAATTCAACGGTGGGCAACTGGCCTTGGCGGCCCGCGAACGGCGCCCGCACTTGCCGGTGGTGTTTCTTACCGGCTATGCGGAGTTGCAAGGGTTGGAATTGCCGGGCAGCCTGGTGATGCAGAAACCGGTGCAAGCCGATGAACTGGCGCGGGTGCTCAACGAGATGCTGGGCGGCCTGGCAGTGCGCCAGGGCTGACCAATGGCTGGGCCGCTTTGCGGCCCTGGGCCAACGCAACGCTGCGGCCACAGTGAGTGTGGCATTTCGCACGCGCAGAAACGACAAAACCCGACGCTCATCAGAATAAGCACCGGGCAAGTTACGTTTGGAACTGGGAAATGGCAGGGGCGGCTGGATTCGAACCAACGCATGGCAGGATCAAAACCTGCTGCCTTACCGCTTGGCGACGCCCCTGTATCGGATGCAGCGTGAGCTGCTCTGACAATTCCAAGTGAGTGACAACTGCGTGTTGTCTTGGAATGCGCGGCACTTTAACAACAAAGTTTCGGTCTGTGAACCCCCTGATGAAAAAAAATTGCCAAAAAACAGCGGCTTAGTCATTTCTGCCGCCGCCGCCTACCATCCGTCGTTTTCTTCTCGCTTCGCTTCAACACATTCGCGTTCCTCCCTTCAAATCAGATAACCCATCTGCATTGACCAAGGAGGAACCCATGCCTGTCTCTCACGACCTTTACCAGGACCTGCACTACCCACGCGAGATCGTTCAACAACGTCGCCAGGCCGACAAGGCACTGGATCGCTTGCTGGATGAGTACGTCGATATCGACAACCAGGTACTGGCCGCCGAGGCCATCTCGGCAGGCAATTTCGTCGACGAGGACCTGCGCCACCTGAAAGAGCGCCGCCTGGCGGTGAAGTACATGATCGAGCGCCAGCTGGAACGCAAGGCATAGCCCAGCGACAGCCGTGGCGGCGACACCTATCGCGAGAAGTGATGATTGCCGCGCAATTTCTCTATTGGTCAAAATCGCCGCCCTCGGGCAAGCTGCACACTGCCCCGTCAATGCCCAAGGAGCTGTGCTTTTGCCTGCCTGGATCCCTACCCCGCTGCGCCAACTTGGCCAACGCCTGCGCGGCGCTGCCGCGCATCAGAGCGAACTGCTCACCTGGTTCGAAGACAAGGCGCACAGCCGCGGTTATCAGCTCAGCGATGGCCAGCGCCGGGTGATCCACTGCATGGCCAGGCAATTGGCACAATTGGAGCAAGGCCAGCCGCGTAGCCTGTACCTGTACGGCTCGGTCGGCCGGGGCAAAAGCTGGCTGCTCGACGGCTTCTATCAGGCCGTACCGGTCGAAGCCAAGAAGCGCCTGCACTTTCATGATTTTTTTGCCCGCCTGCACCAAGGCATGCATCGCCACCGGGCGCTGGACGACGCACTGGGCGCGACCCTGGACGAGCTGATAGGCGATTGCCGGGTGCTGTGTTTCGATGAATTCCATGTACATGACATTGGCGATGCCATGCTGCTCACCCGGCTGTTCAATGCCTTGTTCAGCCGCGGGGTGTTTTTGCTGGTGACGTCCAACTACGCGCCTGAGGGGCTGCTGCCCAACCCCCTGTACCATGAGCGTTTCCTGCCAGTGATCCGCCTGATCAACAGCTCGATGGAGGTCCTGGAAGTCGGTGGCGATACCGACTTTCGCAGCCTGCCGGCCAACCGCGAGCAGCAGCGGTTCACCCAGGGGCATTATGTATGGCCCGGCACTGCCGCGCAGCGCCAGGCGTTGCAGGTACCCGCGCCACGGCCAGTGCAGCTGGACGTGAACAAGCGCCCACTGCGCGCCCTTGCGGTGGAGGGCCGGCGCGTGGTGCTCGGCTTCGACGACCTGTGCGAAAAGGCCACGGCGGTGATCGACTACCTGGTGCTGGCCGAGCAGTACGACGAATGGGTCATCGATGGGCTGGAGGACCTGGCGGACTGCTCCCTGGCGGCGCAACAACGTTTCGTCAACCTGGTGGATGTGCTGTACGACCAGGACAGGCAGGTGACGGTGATCGGCAAACGACCACTGGAAGAAAGCCTGGGTGGGCCGCTTGCCGACCTGATGCGCACCCGCAGCCGCCTGGGGCAGCTGCAGGTGGTCGGGCCGCAGGGCTACACCGCCCTGGGCAGATCAGCCAGCAGCACCTCGATTTCCCCCAACACTGCCGGGTCGTCCAGGGTCGAAGGCGGGACGTAGTCCTGCCCATCGGCAATCTTGCGCAACACCGCCCGCAGGATCTTCCCGGAGCGGGTCTTGGGCAGGCGCTTCACCAGCCGCACTCGGTTGAAGCACGCCAATGGGCCTATTTCCTCGCGCACGCAGCCCACCAGGTCGACCAGCAACTGCGCCTCGGCAATGCCCTCGCCGTCCTTGAGCACCACCAGCGCCAACGGCACCTGGCCCTTTATTTCGTCATGCACGCCAATCACCGCGCACTCGGCCACCGCCGGGTGGCGCGCCACCAGGTCTTCCATTTCCCCCGTGGAAAGCCGATGCCCGGATACGTTGATCACATCATCGGTGCGCCCCATGATGTAAACGAAGCCATCATCGTCCAGGTAGCCGCCATCGCCCGTGTGGTAGTAGCCAGGGTAGCTGTGCAGATAGGCCTGCAGGTAACGTGCGTGGTCGCCCCACAGCGTCTGGCTGCAACCGGGCGGCAATGGTAGGGCGATCACGATCGAGCCCTGCTGGTGGGGGCCCAGCAGGCGCCCTTCGTCGTCCAGCACACGTACGTGATAGCCGGGCACGGCGCGGTTGCTCGAACCCGGCCGTGCCGCGCTGCCCTCCAGCCCTACGCAGGGCGCGGTGACTGGCCAGCCGGTCTCGGTCTGCCACCAATGGTCGTGCACAGGCTTGCCACTCACCTGCTCCAGCCACTGATGGGTGCTCGAGTCGAGCTTTTCACCCGCCAGGAATACGTGGCGCAGCGAGCTGAGGTCATGGTTGCGCACCCGCTCGCCCTGCGGGTCCTCCTTGCGAATGGCACGCATGGCCGTGGGCGCACAGAACAGCGCATTGACCCGAAACTGCTCGACCACCCGCCAGTAGGCAGCGGCGTCTGGCGTGCGAATCGGCTTGCCCTCGTAGAATATCGTGGTGCAGCCGCTCATCAACGGCCCGTAGACGATCAGCGAGTGCCCCACCACCCAGCCCACATCGGAAATGCCCCACCACACATCACCGGCTTGCATGCCGTAGATATGGCGCATGGCGTAACACAGTGCCACCGCGTTGCCGCCGTTTTCGCGGACGATGCCCTTGGGTTTGCCCGTGGTGCCCGAGGTGTACATGATGTACAGCGGGTCACCGGCATCCAGCGCCACCGGCTCAACCGGCTTGGCAGTTTGCACCGCCACCTGCCAATCCAGGTCGCGCCCTGGCAGCAGATCGGCCTTCATCTGCGGCCGCTGCAGCACCAGCACCGAGCGCGGCTGGTGCCTGGCCAGTTGCAGCGCACGGTCGACCAGTGGCTTGTAGGGGATCACCTTGTCGAACTCCAGCCCGCAGGAAGCCGTCAGCAGCAGCGCCGGCCGCGCGTCATCGATGCGCAGGGCCAGCTCGTTGGCGGCGAAGCCACCGAACACCACCGAGTGCACCGCCCCAATCCGCGCACAGGCCAGCATGGCCATGGCCGCCTGCGGCACCATGGGCATGTAGATGATCACGCCGTCGCCTTTGTTAACGCCCAGTTCACGCAGCAAGCCGGCCAGGCGCGCCACCTCGTCGCGTAACTGCAGGTAGGTGTAGGTTTGCTGCACGCCAGTCACCGGCGAATCGTAGATCAGCGCCAATTGCTCGCCGCGGCCCTGCTCGATCTGGTGATCGAGGGCCAGATAGCAGCTATTGAGCCGGCCATCGGCGAACCAGCGGTGGGTGCCATCGGCGTTCTTTTGCAAGACCTGGGCAGGTTTTTGATACCAGGCCAGGTGAGCGGCCTGTTCCGCCCAGAAAGCGGCAGGGTCGGAGATGGACTGGGCGTAGCTGTGCTGGTAGCTCATATCGAAAGGAACCCGATTTTGTTGTTATTGAAGGGCGAACCTGAAGTATGGCCTGCACCGCCCGCCTCGCCAGGCGACTAAAGTCACAACCGACCTGCAAATTTGCATAACGCGCCAATGCGCCCTATTTCGGTGCAAAACCCCTAGAATAGGCCCCCCTCAAGCCACCGAGCAGCCCATGGATATCGAACAGGCCCGTACCTTTCTGGAGATCGTGCGTTGCGGCAGCCTGGTCGCTGCCGCCGAGCGCCTGTTCGTTTCGCAAACGGCGATCACCGCCCGGGTGCAGCGCCTTGAACAGCAGTTGGGTTGCCAGTTGTTCGTGCGCAGCCGCAGTGGCGCCAGCTTGACCTGCGATGGCGAAGCTTTCGTCAGTTATGCCAACCAGCTGGTGCAGACCTGGGAGGCGGCGCGCCGTGACCTGCCGCTGCCCGAGGGCTGCCAGCAGGTGCTGCATGTAGGCGGTGAAGTGAGCCTGGGCAACCCGATGATGCTCGATTGGGTCAGCGCCCTGCATCGCGAACTGCCCAGCCACGCGATCCGCAGCGAGGTCAGCGACGGCGAGGCGCTGCTGCGCAAGGTCGAGATGGGCCTGCTGGACGCTGCGCTGGTCTACCAGCCAACCTATGGCCCGGGTTTGCAGGTCGAGCAGTTGATGGAAGAAAAGCTGATCCGCGTGCGCCGGGTCGATCGGCCCGAGCCGTATATCTACATCGACTGGGGCCAGGCCTTCCGCCGCCAGCATGACGCGGCCTTGCCCGACTGCGCGCGCCCGGCGCTGAGCTTCAACCTCGGGCCACTGGCGCTGCAGTTCATTCTCGACCAAGGCGGTAGTGGCTACTTCCGCACACGGGTGGTCCAGGCCTACCTCGACAGTGGGGTTTTCGAGCGAGTCCCGCACGCGCCGGAATTCACTTACCCAACCTATCTGGTCTACCCGCGCAAACGCGACAGCGAAGCCCTGCAACAGGCATTCAGCGTGCTGCGCCGGCTGGTGGCCGCCGGCGCAAGCGACTGGTCACAACGCTGGGACCCTGTTCTCTGAAACCTGTTGGGCCTTGCTGAGCAACTGGCGCTTGAGGCCGGCGATCAGATCGGTCTGGGTGATCACCCCCACCAGGCGCCCATCGTCGAGCACCGGCAGGCAATGCAGGCCTTGTTCGCACAGCAGCGGCAGCAGGCGCTCCAGCGGGTGCTGGCTGCTGACGCTGACCACTGGCTGCATCATCACCTGGGCCAGGCGCACGGGCGGGCGGCCAAACAGTCCGCGCCAGGTGAAACGGCCACGCTGCATGGCCGGGCCAACCAGATCGCTGAGGCTGACAATGCCCACCAGTTTGCCGTGCTGCAGCACCGGCAGTGTTTTCAGATGATGGCTGGCCAGCATGGCCCAGGCCTGCTCCAACGTCGTGTCGGGGCTGGCGAATTGCACATCGCGAGACATCACTGACGCCGCGGTGATGCCGCCCAGGCTGCGCTGCAAGGCATGCTGCTCGGTGGCCAGGATAATGCGCTCCAGTTCGTCCCGGGTGACGTCCACGAACTCGCCCAGCTCTTCGAGGGCATGGTCCAGGTCTTCGCTGCGCACGCCAACGCGCTCGGTAGGCAGTGGGTCATGGGTATGGTGCAGGTCCTTGCGGATTACCGCGCCTTTGGGGTAGCGCACGCCCGTCAGGCGGTTGTAGAGCACTGCCACCGTTACCAGGATCAGTGCATTGAGCAACACCGGTTGCAACAGGTGGTCGCCCAGGGCGGTCAGGCCCGGGTCGGCCAGTACCGCACTCACGGCCACCCCGCCACCCGGGGGGTGCAGGCAGCGCAGCAGGCACATGACCAGGATCGAGATCCCCAGCGCCACGGCGGCTACCCACAACTCGGGGCCGAACCCCTGGCGCATGGCCAGGCCAACAGCGCCTGCCAGGGCGTAACTGCCCAGCACCGGCCAAGGCTGGGCCAACGGGCCGGAGTGCACCGCGAACACCAGCACCGCCGACGCGGCCAACGGGCCGAGCAAGTGCAGAGCAATGCCCGGGCCGTAGGCCATGCTGGTCAGCCAGCCGGCGAGGAACAAGCCAAGCAGTGCGCCAATACCGGCACGCAACCATTCTTTGGGGGGGATATTCAGGGCGGGCGGCAATAACCGCAGCAGACGACTTTCGGAACGCGAGACAGGCATTTGAACTATCGGGTCGTGTTTTTTTCGGTTTGAAAAGAAAGCCCAGGGCAGCTGCCTGGGCCTGGTATTGCGCAGGCAATATCACAAGGGGCTCCGTCCATGGAGAGATGGAAACCGCACGGTTTCGTGAAGGCATTGTGCCGAGCGCGGCGCGATTGGGCCAATTCAAAAAAATGCGCCTGTACTGCAATTTTTTTGCAGTGCCTATCGGCAAAGCAGGCCGCCGCAGCCGCAGGCGCGGCTCGGGACCACTAGGCCTTGCGCGGCAGGTTCAGGCTCACCCGCAGCCCGCCCAACGGGCTTTGCTGCAACGCCAACTGCCCTCCCCAGGCCTCCACGATGTCACGCACGATGCCCAAGCCCAGGCCGTGCCCGTCCACCTGCTCGTCCAGCCGCGACCCGCGCCCCAGCACCTGCTGGCGCTGCCCCTCGGGAATGCCCGGCCCATCATCATCGACCCACAGCCGATACCCTTCGGCATCCGCCTCGGCCCCCAGGCGCACTTCGCTGTCAGCCCATTTGCAGGCGTTGTCCAGCAGGTTGCCCAGCAGCTCCAGAACGTCTTCCCGGTCCCATGGCAGTGACAGCCCGGGCGGCACATCACTGGCCAGCAGCAAACCTTCGCCATGGATCATGCCCAGGGTTTCGAGCAGGCCGGGCAACTCGGCATCGCAATCGAACTGCGCGCCTGGCAGGGCGTCGCCGGCCAGGCGCGCCCGGTTCAACTCACGGGCCAGGCGTTGCTGGATCTGCTCCAGTTGCTCACGCATCTGCGCGCTGACTTGCGGCAAATCCTTGAGGCGCTCGCTCGACGCCAGGCTGAGCAGCACCGCCAGCGGTGTTTTCAGCGCATGGCCAAGGTTGCCCAGGGCATTGCGGGAACGGCGCAGGCTGTCTTCGGTGTGGCTGAGCAAATGGTTGATCTGCCCCACCAACGGGGCCAGCTCGCTGGGGACTTCGGCATCCAGTTGCGAACGCTGCCCCTGCTGCAGCTGGGCGATCTGCTGGCGTGCCCGCTCCAGCGGCCGCAACGAGCGGGTGACGGTGATGCGCTGCAACACCAGCACCAGGATCAGCGCCACCAGGCCCATGCCCAGGCCGATCTGTTGCAGGCGCCGGAACCCCTGGCGTACCGGGGAATAGTCCTGGGCCACGCTGATGGAAATATCCTGCCCCAGGCGCCGGTAGTCGGCACGCAGTGCCAACAGGTGCTGCCCTTCCGGCCGCAGCTCATGGCTGTCGGAAAGCCCTGGGGCCGCCGGTTTGGGCATATCCAGGTCCCACAATGAACGAGAACGCCAGGTGCCCTGGTCGAAGTCGATACGGAAGTAGTAGCCGGAAAACGGCCGCTGGTAAGCCGCCGAGATACGCCGCTCGTCCAGCTGCAGGCCGGACGGACCCCGCACCAGGGCCACCAGCAGGTTCTCGCTTTCCTTGCGCAGGCCGTTTTCCAGGTAGCGTTGCAGGCCGGCTTCGAACAACCACAGGGTCAGTTGTGCCAGCACCACGCCTACCACCACCAGCACAGCGACCAGGCCCAGGCTCAAACGCGCCTGGATCGACTTCACTCGGCGCTCCCGGCGTAGATGTAACCTTGCCCACGACGGGTTTCGATCACGCTGCGCCCCAGCTTGCGGCGCAAGTGATTGACGTGCACCTCCAATACATTGGAGTCACGCTCGGTTTCACCGTCGTACAGGTGTTCGGCCAAGTGGCTTTTGGACAGGATCTGCTGCGGGTGCAGCATGAAGTAGCGCAGCAAGCGAAACTCGGCAGCGGTCAGCTGGATATCTACACCGTCGCGGCTCACGCATTGGCGGCCTTCATCCAGATGCAAGCCGGCGGCTTCCAGCCTGGGCTGGTTGGCCAGGCCGCGGGCACGGCGCAACAGCGCCTGTATGCGCAACTGCAACTCCTCGGGGTGAAACGGCTTGCTCAGGTAGTCATCGGCCCCTGCCTTCAACCCTTCGATACGCTCGGCCCAAGAGCCGCGCGCGGTCAGGATCAGCACCGGCGTGGCCAACGCAGCGGCACGCCACTGGGCGAGCACCTCCAGGCCCGGCATGCCCGGCAAGCCGAGGTCGAGGATGATCAGGTCATAAGGCTCGCTCTGGCCCTGGTACACCGCGTCACGGCCATCGGCCAGCCAGTCCACGGCATAGCCCTGGCGTTGCAAGCCGGCAATCAGCTCATCGGCCAGCGGTACGTTGTCCTCGACAAGCAACAGGCGCATTCAGTCGTCTTCCTCATCTTTGAGCAGGGCGCCGGTGCTGGCGTCAAGCTTGATTTCGCGAACCACGCCAGCAGGCGTCAGCAGCTCCACCTCATATTCGTAGCGATCATCGTCCTCTTCCAGTTCGGCTTCCAGCAAACGCGCCCCGGGGTAACGCCCCAGGGCGGTTTCCAGCAACTGTTCGAGTGGCAGGATGACGCCCTTTTGCCGCAGTTTCAGGGCTTCATCCTGGTCGAGGTCGCGGGCGGCTGCCAGCGAGCACACGGCCAGCAGCGCCAGCGCCAGGTAGCGCGCTGGCCGTGGTAAGCGACGCATCAGTTGTCTCGCTCGTCCTTCACCACTTCACCGGTCTTGGCATCCAGTGCCACGTCCCATTCCACGTTCTGGGTATCGCGCAGCTCGACTTTGTAGATGTAACGGCCGTACTCGTCTTCCAGCTCGGAATCGGTAACGGTGGCGCCGGGGTGCTTGGCCATGGCAGTGGCCTTGAGTTCGTCCAGCGACTTGATTGTCTTGGTGTTTACCAGTTTGACCACTTCGTCGGGCTGCACATCCTTGGCGAAAGCGGCATTGGCGCCCAGGGCAAGGGCGGCGGCGGTGAACAGGGCAGTCAAGGTTTTCATCGTGCTTCTCTCCTGAGAGCTGTACAAGTTGTCTACGGGGTTAAGATTACCCGGCGGTCCTTAATTCAACCTGAAAGCAACGGGCGGCATGATAGCGCAGCCTGCGGGGCCGTGTGATGTTCCACCGCGCCGTTGCATCGGCACGCAGTATTCGCTTCACCGAACCTTATAATCACCGGCTCGATACCCAGGAGATCCGTCATGAGCGCCATCCACATCAAATACCCTGCGCTCACGTTCAAGGCGGGCCAACGTGCCCTGCAGCACATCCGCGAGCGTGGGCTACAGGCGGCCGATGTGGGTGTGCTGCCAGGCGCAGCGGGCGGGCCGAAGCCACTCGGCATCCAAGGCCTGGACCTGGCCCTGTTCGGTGAGTGGCTACCGTCGGCACCGCGCCAACGCGCGCTGATCGGCGCCTCGATCGGCGCCTGGCGGTTCGCCAGTGCCTGCCTGCAAGACCCGGTGGCCGGCATCCGCCGGCTTGGCGAACTGTATACCGAGCAAGACTTCGCCAAAGGGGTAACACCGGCCGAAATCAGCCGCAGTTGCGCAACAATGCTCGATGACCTGCTGCAGGGCCGCGACGCCCAGTTGCTGGCCAACCCGCACTATCGCCTGAACATTCTGGTGGTGAAAAGCCACGGTCAGCTCGCCCACGACCAGCGTGCCCGCCTGGGCCTCGGCCTGGGCTCGGTGGTCGCCAGCAATCTATTGGGCCGGGCACGCCTGGCGCGCCACTTCGAACGCATCATCCTGCATGACGGGCGTAGCGCGCCGCCGCTCGATGCCTTGACCGACTTCCCTTCGCGCTGCCTGCCGCTGGACCTGGCCAACCTGCGCCAGGCCCTGCTCGCCTCGGGCTCGATCCCGATGGTCATGCAGGGGGTGAAGGATATTCCTGGAGCGGGCGCCGGTACTTACCGCGACGGCGGCTTGCTCGATTACCACCTCGACCTGCCTTACCACGGCGACGACCTGGTGCTGTACCCGCACTTCACCGACAAGGTCATACCCGGCTGGTTCGACAAGGCGCTGCCCTGGCGCAAGGGCGATGCCAGGCGACTGCAGAACGTGTTGCTGATGACGCCCTCACCGCACTATCTGGCCGCCCTGCCCTTCGGCAAGTTGCCAGACCGCAACGACTTCAAGCGTTTCATGGGCGATGCCGCGGGGCGCAAACGCTATTGGTACAAGGCCATTGCCGAAAGCCAGCGGCTGGGCGACGAATTGCTGGAACTGATCGCCACCGGGCGGCTGCATGAACGCCTGCAAGCCTTGTAGCGGTCATGCTGTTAAACTGCGCGCATTATTGATTCACTCAGAGTTCTGACAGCGTGGAAATCTTCAAGGAATTTACATTCGAATCGGCCCACCGGCTGCCCCACGTGCCTGCCGGGCACAAATGCGGCCGCCTGCACGGCCACTCGTTCAAGGTCGGCCTGCACCTGACCGGCCCGCTGGACCCGCACACCGGCTGGATCCGTGACTTCGCCGAGGTGAAGGCCATTTTCAAGCCGATCTACGAGCAGCTCGACCACAATTACCTGAACGACATCCCCGGCCTGGAAAACCCTACCAGCGAGGTAATCGCCAAGTGGATCTGGGATCAGGTCAAGCCGCTGCTGCCGGAGCTGTCCAAAGTCCGCATCCACGAGACCTGCACCAGCGGGTGCGAATACTACGGCGACTGAAACACCGCCAGGGTCAGGCGGCCCCTATGCTCAGCACCTGCAAATGCAGGTAGCCTGCTTCACCTTGCACCTCGCTGAGGTAGGGAAAGCCGTCCTCGACCAGCCGCCTGACCGTCTTGCCATGCAGGCTAACCAGGCTCACGTCGCTGACCGCATCGCCTTCGGCAAGCTGCTCTGGCGCCAGGCCATCGAGGCGCCAGAGCATGGTGCCGGCAGCCAGGGCGTCATGGCCAACTGTCTGCGCGGCCGAGTACAGGGCCAGATAGCCGTTGCGGCTGACATCCAGGCGGTGACCGAGCCGCCGCCAGTGCGGATGGCTGTCTTCGTCACCCACGGCGCGGATCTCGAAGTCGTACTCACCATCGGTCTCGTAGCAGCCGAACCAGAACAGCGTGCGGAATTTGCGCCGTGAGATCACATACGCCGGTGCCACCGTGTCGGTGTAATGGTCTTCACCGGCGTGCAGCCAGCCACCACTGGTAAAGGGCGAATCGCCATTACCTGTGTCACCGATGGGCACGCCTTGAACCTGCCCTTGCGTGCTCAAGCGTGGCTGCCAGTACAGCCTGGCAGTGAAGCTTTTCTGAGGTTGGAATTGGTAGTGGGACATGCCGTCGAGCCCTCTTCACTGGCGGAAAAGGAAGACAGTAGTGAGTACTGTTGCCCGCTTGCAGCCGGAACCCGCTCCCAGGCCATGCAAACAAGGCGTGAACGCGGCGAAGGCGCTGATGCCAGCGCTTAGCCCAGCGAGCTGGCGAGAAACGCAGGGGCGATGTAACGCTGGTAGTGCGCTTCGGACAAAAGGAAGAATTCGCGGTCGATGGCATCGCGCAACTGCGGCAGTTCCCAATCGCGGAATTCCGGCAGCAGTACCATGCCGTAGGCTTCCAGATCACGGATCATCCGCGCACCGCGGGCGATCAGCTGGTACGCCCAGCAATATTCCGACTGCTGGTCGACGAAGCGGATGGAGCGCTGCTCCAGTTGCTGGCGCAACAGGCTTTTGTCGAACACCTCGAGCTTGGCCATCATGACCTGCACCAGCAACTGCTCAAGGCGCAGCCACACAGCGCGCTTTTGCGCGTCATCGTAGCCGTTCCAGTGGATCACTTCGTGGTGGAAGCGCTTGCAGCCGCGGCAAACCGTATCCCCATACACCGTGGAGCACAGGCCGACGCAAGGGGTCTTGATGGAGTTGTTGGACATGAAAAACAACAGCATGGCGGTGGAACACGCGCCCATGTTAGCCCTTTGTCTAACCAGGGTCACTCGTTAAAGTGATGTTCTGCGCCTTACCTTCGGGCTTTTTTTGCCGTAGAATCATCCCGCCTTTTCACAGGCAACAATGTCCGTAGGAAGCTGTTTTCAAAGCGTCACGAGCACAGTTGATCCGGTAGAACGGCGTTGGCCCGGGCCATGCATCCCTCGCATGCCCGCGCCAGCCCTCATCAGCACCCCGTTCTGCAGGCGTAAAACTTTGAAAGCAGCTTCCGTAAGGATTCTTTGCGACCCTGGCCGGGCGGCTCAAAAAGCCGTGGCGGCGCATGGGTGCATTGAATGCTGGATGAGCGTCCCGGACCCCCTTTAGGGACCACTGATGAGGGAAATAACTGTGCTTGAAGCCTACCGCAAACACATCGAAGAGCGCGCCGCCCTGGGCATCGTGCCCCAGCCGCTGAACGCCGAACAAACCGCAGGCCTGGTCGAGCTGCTGAAAAACCCGCCGGCCGGCGAAGAAGCCTTCCTCGTAGAACTGATCACCCACCGTGTACCGCCAGGGGTCGACGAAGCTGCCTATGTCAAGGCTGCTTTCCTCTCTGCCGTCGCCAAGGGCGAAACCCAATCGCCGCTGATCGACCGCAAGCACGCCACCGAACTGCTGGGCACCATGCAGGGCGGCTACAACATCGAAACGCTGGTCGCGCTGCTGGATGACGCCGAACTGGGCGCCGTCGCGGCCGAACAGCTCAAGCACACCTTGCTGATGTTCGATGCCTTCCACGATGTGGCCGAAAAAGCCAAGGCTGGCAACGCCAATGCCAAGGCCGTGCTGGAATCCTGGGCTGCCGGCGAGTGGTTCACCTCGCGCCCGGCCATCGCCGACAAGTACACCCTGAGCGTGTTCAAGGTGCCTGGCGAGACCAACACCGACGACCTGTCCCCTGCACCCGATGCCTGGTCGCGCCCTGACATCCCGCTGCACGCCCTGGCCATGCTGAAAATGGCCCGTGACGGCATCGAGCCGCAGCAGCCGGGTTCGGTAGGCCCACTCGCCCAGATCGAAGCGGTCAAGGCCCAAGGCTACCCGGTTGCCTATGTCGGTGACGTGGTCGGTACCGGTTCCTCGCGTAAATCCGCCACCAACTCGGTGCTGTGGTTCTTCGGCGACGACATCCCGTACGTGCCGAACAAGCGCGCCGGTGGTTTCTGCTTCGGCACCAAGATCGCCCCGATCTTCTACAACACTATGGAAGACGCCGGCGCCCTGCCGATCGAGTTCGACTGCACCAACCTGGCCATGGGCGACGTGATCGACGTCTACCCGTTCAAAGGTGAAGTGCGCCGCCATGGCAGCGACGAGCTGGTCACCACCTTCGCCCTGAAAACCGAAGTGCTGCTGGATGAAGTGCGCGCTGGCGGCCGTATCCCGCTGATCGTCGGCCGTGGCCTGACCGAAAAAGCCCGTGCCGAACTGGGCCAAGGCCCATCCGAGCTGTTCAAGAAGCCGGAGCAGCCAGCCGACAGCGGCAAGGGCTTCACCCTGGCCCAGAAAATGGTCGGCCGTGCGTGTGGCCTGCCTGAAGGCCAGGGCGTGCGCCCAGGTGCCTACTGCGAACCGAAGATGACCACCGTCGGCTCCCAGGACACCACCGGCCCGATGACCCGTGACGAGCTGAAAGACCTGGCTTGCCTGGGCTTCTCCGCTGACCTGGTGATGCAGTCGTTCTGCCACACCGCGGCTTATCCGAAGCCGATCGACGTCACCACCCACCACACCCTGCCAGATTTCATCCGCACCCGTGGCGGCGTGTCGCTGCGCCCAGGCGACGGCATCATCCACAGCTGGCTGAACCGCATGCTGATGCCCGACACCGTGGGTACTGGCGGCGACTCGCACACCCGCTTCCCGATCGGCATCTCGTTCCCGGCCGGTTCCGGCCTGGTTGCGTTCGCCGCGGCCACCGGCGTCATGCCGCTGGACATGCCAGAGTCGATCCTGGTGCGCTTCAAGGGCAAGCTGCAGCCTGGCATCACCCTGCGTGACCTGGTCCATGCCATCCCTTACTACGCCATCAAGCAAGGCCTGCTGACCGTCGAGAAAAAAGGCAAGAAAAACGCCTTCTCCGGCCGCATCCTGGAAATTGAAGGCCTGGACGAACTGACTGTCGAACAAGCCTTCGAGCTGTCCGACGCTTCGGCCGAGCGCTCGGCTGCCGGCTGCACCATCAAGCTGCCGGAAAAGGCCATCGCCGAGTACCTGAAGTCCAACATCACCCTGCTGCGCTGGATGATCGGCGAAGGTTACGGCGACGCCCGTACCCTCGAGCGCCGCGCCCAGGCCATGGAAGCCTGGCTGGCCAAGCCTGAGCTGCTGTCGGCCGACGCCGATGCCGAGTACGCCGAAATCATCGAGATCGACCTGGCCGACGTCAAAGAGCCTGTGCTCTGCGCGCCGAACGACCCAGACGACGCGCGCCTGCTGTCCTCGGTTCAGGGCGAGAAAATCGACGAAGTGTTCATCGGTTCGTGCATGACCAACATCGGCCACTTCCGCGCTGCCGGCAAGCTGCTGGAGAAGGTCAAGGGCGGTATTCCGACCCGTCTGTGGCTGGCCCCGCCAACCAAGATGGACGCACACCAGCTGACCGAAGAAGGCTACTACGGCATCTACGGCAAGGCCGGTGCACGCATGGAAATGCCAGGCTGCTCGCTGTGCATGGGTAACCAGGCACGTGTGCAGACCGGTTCGACCGTGGTCTCCACCTCGACCCGTAACTTCCCGAACCGCCTGGGCGACGCCACCAACGTGTACCTGGCGTCGGCCGAGCTGGCTGCCGTGGCTTCGATCATCGGCAAGCTGCCGACCGTCGAAGAGTACATGCAGTACGCCAAAGACATCGACAGCATGGCTGCCGACGTCTACCGCTACCTGAGCTTCGACCAGATCGCCGAGTTCCGCGAAGCGGCTGCCAACGCCAAGATCCCGGTGGTACAGGCGTAAGCTGAGCGGCAAGTTGTAAGCTGCAAGCTACAAGAAGAAGCCCTGGCAGAAATGCCGGGGCTTTTTTGTTGTGCGCCAGGCATGGCGCGTTGCGCGTTAGCGCAACCCGTTTGGTTGCGGTAGCCGAGCGGGTGACTTGGAGGTGAAAGTCCTCTACACACCCGGCAAGGGGAAGTGTTAGCCA
>NZ_QJRK01000019.1:0-4429 GCF_003205245.1 Pseudomonas sp. MB-090624
TTCGGATAAGAGCTTCGTTGGCGCATGGAAATCCTGGCGATAAGGGTGATCGCGTCCGCTTAAAAATACGCGGACACCATCGCCCTTAATGCTGGAGTTCGGAAGGTGAGTTCGCCGGACGCTTACCTTTGACGAAAGGAGAACCCTGAACAACCAGCTGCTGACTGTAGAGCGACACGCAGGACGCGGCGAATACACCCACGAAAGCGACGATAGCTGCACCTATAGAGGTAGCAAAGAATTTGCAGGTGTACCGCCAGATAGTGGTTCCGAAAAAACCGACCACGAGCAATGCAACCACAGTGACGATGATGCTCTCGATAACTAAGCTAAAAGCCCCGTTGTATAGTCCTGTCGGCGAAGCGCTTTCAGCTTTTAAGCAGCAAAAAACGATCACCGCGCGCTGACGGCAGTGATCGTTGACATCGGTAGGTGGGCTCGCTTAGCGGCGCCGTTCCGGAGGACCCTGGCGATTGACCGGAGGCTCTTCAGAGCGACGTTGATACTCAGTGGTAGCTGGCGGCGGCGGAACGCGTGTTTGCTCGCTGTTATTTGGCTTCTGCTGGTCGGTCACGCAAATAGCTCCCTCAAGGTAACTAGAATAGCAAGCGCCCCGAAGGCTCCTGCTCCGATTTTGATTTCCTGGTAGGCCAGATCCAACGGCTTGGTTTTGTCAGCTACCGTGTCCTTCAACGACTCAAGCGTGTCGATGTAACAATTGTAGATGTGCCTCTTCTGCGCCTCTTCGTCGACCGCAACCAGGTACTCGCCGGTCAGACGGTTGGACGGAAGATTCGGGTATTCCTTGATTCGGAGCGCGCTCAGGGCATGACCCCACGCACATCCAATGGCGACTGCAGCCACAACGAAGGCGCAGAAGATCAGAATGGCCAGCGGCGAACCGAGCTCGAAAATGACGCCGTTCTTGAGCCCCGCAATTGCGCCTAGCCCCGCGACCAAAATCGAGACAGCAGTGAAGAATCGGGCACTCTTGTCCTCGACTCGATTGAAGCGATCCTGCTCATCCTTGAACCTGTCTTTCAGGTAGGAAATGGTTTCATCCATACGACCATCCAGTGCCAGCATGCTTGCGTGCGGTGGAGGTACGCACGGTGGTGTCATTTATACACAGGGCAAGGCGCTATGATAGCGTTTTAGCAGCATAAACAGGAAGGATCTGAGCGGTGAGTACCAGTCTCTATCGTACACAGGTGGCCCAGCATCAGCGCACCATCGCCAGGCTGCAGGGAGAAAAGGCGAAGAAGATGAGCGCTGCTGCCAAGGCCGGCCAGAATAGCGCTGCGGCGAACACGGCAGCCCGCAAGACTTCCTCCCCCTCGGCCATGAAGTCCAAGTTGCGAGATGCTGCGCGATACACCAGCGAGCAGACGAAGGCGCTCTACGATGTCAGCCAGTTGGAAAAGAAAATAGTCGATGCGCAGAAGCGGCTTGCACAAAGTGAGCAGCGTTTAAACGATGCGCTAAAGCGCGAACAACGTCGTTCGGATGCTGCGCAGGAACAACGGCTTCGTCAGATCGATGACGACCTCTCCCAACATGAGGAGCTCCACGAGCAAACCGCCCGTGAGATCGAAAAGCTCAAAGCTCTACCTGAGAAAATCACGGTGGTCTTCTTTGCAGCTGACCCCGGTAGCGATAAAAGTGACAGGCTCCTGCTGGATGAGGAAGCTCGTCTGATAGAGGAAAAAATCAGGGCCTCCGCGCACCGAGATGTGTTGGACTTTCACACGCGCTGGGCGGTGAGGCCCATGGACGTGCTCCAGGCCATGAATGAGCTAAATCCGGCCATCGTTCATTTCAGTGGCCATGGCACGACTGCTGACACCCTGGTGCTCCAGGATGACCAAGGGAGAGCGAAGCACGTTCCTCTACCGGGCATCGTGAGCGCCATGGCGGTTGGCTCAGAGAACCTCAAGCTCGTCTTCTTCAACACGTGTCATTCGTTCAACCAAGCCGAAGCGTGCATCAACCACATCCCTGCAGCGATTGGCATGAACCGCGATGTGGGCGATCTACCCGCTCGTTACTTCGCAGCGCAGTTCTATTCTTCTCTCGGCTTCGGGCATTCCATCCACCGAGCGTTTCACCAAGCCAAAGCTTTAGTGGCAATGGAATTCCCCGGCGAGGAGGCTATCCCTGAACTCTACGAGCAGGACGATGAGTCTCTGATCCTTGTCAGACCGCCTGACGTGTAGCAATCCGGCGGCCGGCGGATCAAGCGCAGCCTGTTCATCGACGCCGCAGGTGTACGCTTCCTCACCCGCGAGGAGGAACAGCGCCTGTCCCAGGTCAGCCTGCTGGGCGACTACCTGGCCGGCAAACGCCAGGAGCTGCAAAGCTGGAACGAAGCGCTGGGCCCTGTGGCCGAACTGTCGGCCAACCGGCGCAAGCTGACCAATATCGGCACCTTCCGCGCGTTTGCCCTGGCCTACCTGAAAAACCACCCCAATGTGCACCCGAACATGACCTGTATGGTGCGGCAGATGCAGACCACCGCCGAGGGCGTGCCGCTGGAAATCTACTGCTTTACCACCACCACGGTGTGGGCGGACTACGAGCGCATCCAGGGGGATATCTTCGATTACCTGCTGGCGGTGTTACCGGAATTCGGCTTGAGCCTGTATCAGCAGCCGAGTGGTAACGACATGCGCGTGGGGTTGAGCACACGGGTGGCGCAAGAGCCTGTCCCGCGTCGGCTGGAAGAGATGAGCGAGGCTTGAGATTGCGGGGGCTACTGCGCAGCCCATCGCGACACAAGGCCGCTCCTACACTGGGCGCGCAGCCATGCAAGCCTGCGCAATAGCCCGTTCCGCCTACGGCCTTAGAAGTCCACCTTGCCCCGCCCCGCCTTGACCGTACTGCGTCTGGCCTTCCCTTCGAGCCGGCGGGTCTTCGAGCCGAGGGTGGGCTTGGTGGGGCGGCGTTTCTTTTCGGTCTTGCCGGCAGCGATGATCAACTCGGCAAGGCGTGCCAAGGCATCCGCGCGGTTCTGCTCCTGGGTACGGAACTGCTGGGCCTTGATGATCAATACGCCATCGCCGGTAATGCGGCTGTCCCGTAGCGCCAGCAGCCGCTCCTTGTAAAACGCGGGCAGCGATGAGGCGCGTATGTCGAAGCGCAGGTGCACCGCGCTGGACACCTTGTTGACGTTCTGCCCACCCGCGCCTTGGGCACGGATGTAGCTCAGCTCGATGTCCGTATCCGGCAGTTGCACACCGTTGGAGAGGGTCAGCATGTCAGGCCTTGCCAGCCAGCGGCGCTCGCCCACGGCCACCCAGGCGGCTCAGCCATACCGAGGCGATGATGATCGCACCGCCAATGAACAGCCGCCCCAGTGGCTCGTGCTGGTTCCAGATCAGCAGGTTGAGCAGCAGCCCCACAGGCACATGCAGGTTGTTCATCACCGCCAGGGTAGCGCCGGATACCAGGCACGCGCCCTTGTTCCACCAGTACAGGCCCAGCGCCGTCGGGCACAACCCGAGGAACAGCAACACCAGCCATTGCACGTCGGTACTCGGCAGGTGCTGGGCATTGCCGAACAGCAGGAAGGCCGGCAGCACCACCAAGAGGGCGCCGAGGTAGAAGTAGCCAAAACGGGTGTAGTGCGGCAGGTCGCTGGGGTTGCGTGCGACCAGGTGGCGGTACAGCACCTGGCCGGCGGCGTAGGTGAAGTTGGCCAACTGCAGCAGCAGGAAACCGGTAAAGAACTCACCGCTGATGCTGTCGAAGCGGATCACCGCCGCGCCAGCCACAGCCACCAGCGCGGCCAGCAATGCCCACGGGTTGAAACGCCGGTTCATGGCGTCTTCGATCAGGGTTACATGCAATGGCGTGAGGATGGTGAACAGCAGCACTTCCGGCACCGTGAGTACGCGAAAGCTCAGGTACAGGCAGACGTAGGTGATGCCGTACTGCAACGCACCGATCAGCAGCATCGAGCGCATGAAGCCCGGCTCGACCTGGCGCCAGCGGGTCAGCGGCAGGAACACCAGGCCGGCCAGCAGCACCCGCGCGAGCACGGCGAAGTAGCTGTCGACGTGCCCGGCCAGGTACTCGCCGATCAGGCTGAAGGAAAACGCCTGGATCAGCGCGACGATTATCAGGTAGCCCATGGTTGTCTCTCGTGAATCAAGGCGGCGACCTTAGCGGGTTGCAGGCTTTGTGATCAACCATGAGGAATGTGGGGCTGTGCCGGCCTGTTCGCGGGCTTGCCCGCTCCCACAGGTAAATCACAGGACTCAAGTGCGGTGATATACCTGTGGGAGCGGGCAAGCCCGCGAACAGGCCGGCACAGCCATCCACAACACACCAGGCATAAAAAAGCCCGGCCATCAAGGCCGGGCAGGTACACCCAAAGGAGCAAAAACAGGTGTCAGGGTTGGGAATTCGATAACGTTCAGGCCACCGC